>LIUJ01000199.1 GCA_001462255.1 Fibrobacteria bacterium GUT77
GCGCCAATTGCCGGTGCCGCCGACAATCTGACCGGTGGCGCGGGAAATGGGCGAAATGGCGGCGATACCGGGTAGGTCGCGAATATGGTCGACGTCTTGTATGGTTAGCGTGCGACGTCCCTGAGCAACACGGACGCCCCCGCGGATATTCAGGTTGCCGGGGTGGACGGTGAGCACGTTGGTGCCCATTGACTCAATTTGCTGACGAATATCAAGTTGCGCCCCCTCGCCGATGGAGACCATAACGACCACAGAAGCCACGCCGATGATGATGCCGAGCATGGTGAGCAAAGAGCGTACGCGGTTGCGGAGGATGCTCTTGCCGGCGGTCTTGACTAAACTGGTTACACGCATTAACTACCTCCTAGGAGGCGGTGGCGGCCCACCTTGCTGCACTAGGGGATTGCTCCGTTTTTTATTATCCGACGGTTTTTTGTCCTTATCGCTTCTTACTTCACCGACGACGACTTTTAAACCCTCGGTTAAATCGTCTCTTCCGGTAACGACCGTCGTTACGCCGTCGCTTAGGCCTATTTTTACGAATACGGGTTTGAATGCCCCGTTTCCGTCTAACGTCCACAGAATGCCGCGACTACCCATTACGTTGGTTTGCGGCCTCTTCCGCCCCTCGCCGTCACGCCGGTCACTAAGCGGAATCGGGCTTCGACTTCGCTCAGCCATCGAGCGGTCATTGATCGGATTCGGCGCGCCGCTGACCATCATCATCCCATCCCCACCGCGGTCACTGAGCGGAGTCGAAGTGTGGTCGCCGAGCGGAGTCGAGGCGCGTTCGTCCCCCGCCGCTTTCCGCTCATCCATCATCTTCTTCAACATCTCCTGCGCCTCTTTGGGCGGTTGGAAGCGGAATACCGATGCCGGAACAGTCAGCGCGTCCACTTCCCTCGCCTCCAAAAATTCCACGTTTGCCGTCATACCCGGCAGTAATGTCCCGTCATTATTATCGGCAAGTATCACAACCGTATAAGTAACGACGTTTTGCACGACTTCCGGCTGTAACCTGACCTGGCTCACCACGCCCGCGTATTTCTTATCGGGATAAGCCTGTACGGAGAAGCGCACTTCTTGGGCGGCCTTGATTTTGCCGATGTCCGTCTCGTCCACCTGCGCCATGATCTTCATCTTCTTCAAGTCCTCGGCGATGACGAACAGCGTAGGCGCGCTTAGGCTCGCCGCGACCGTCTGGCCGACATCCACGGCGCGTTTGATTACCGTCCCCCGCACGGGCGAGCGGATCGTGGCGTAGCGCACGTTCTCCGAAGCCGTGGTGACGGCGGCCTTGGCCACCTGCAACGAGGCCTTCTGCGACAGGTAGTCGGTACGCGATTTGATGAAGTCCTGCTCCGAAATCAACCCCTTCTCGAAGAGCACCTCCCCGCGCTTGAACTCCTGCTCGCTCTGTAGGAACAGCGCTTCCGCCCTGGAATAGGAGGCCTGCGCCTCCGTCAACTTGCTGGTGAGCACGCTACGATCGATCTCCGCGATGATCTGCCCGGCTTTGACGGTGTCGTTGAAGTCGACCAACACCTTTTCAAGTGTGCCGGAGACCTGCGTCCCGACCTCCACTGAACCTACGGGATCGAGCGTGCCCGTGCTTATGATAACGCGCTCCACGGTGCCGCGTGAAACGGTGACCGTTTCATACTCCTTTGGGCGGTTGTCGACGGTATTTTTGTAGCGGTAGTAGCCGTACACGCCCCCGCCCGCCAATAAGAGGAGGATAACAACGGCAATTATAGCCTTGACGGCGGATCTTGATTTTGGTTTTGATTTGGATTCCATAGCAAAGCCTATTACCTAATGTTATCAATCTATCAATAATAACTAATATAATAGATGGCTATAGGTCGGCGCAAGCGCCGCAACAAATAAATAAATGCCGCTATCATCGACACCGCCGCAAGCTTTATATTTGGAGATAAGTCAAAACGATGTAGAGTGCCGCTCGAATCCTTAGCCACAAAAAGTTCGTAGGGATTTGAACCCCCGGCTTTAAATTGTATGCCGCCACGTCCTACGAGCGGGAAATGCCGAGGATGTTGACGGTGGACTGGGTCACGCGACAAGGGGATAAAAACGCGGTTTTTAAGCGAATTTCGCGGTTTTTAGAAAATCGGAGTGGAGGGATTTGAACCCCCGACCACCTGAACCCCATTCAAAACGTACCCCGCGTAAGTCGTTGATTTACAAGAGGTTCCGAAAAATAAAACCACTATAAAAACACTAAAAACCGCTATATGCCGTGCCATGTACATTTTTTCTACCAGTTTGCCATAAATTTCTCCGGCGTACCCCACTGTTTTTTCAGCGTCGCCGTACTGTTGCCCGGCATGAAGTCAACATCCTCGAAATGCGGGCTGTCTTTGTAACTCCGAAAGTCGCCGCCCCAAAATAGGCCAAGCGTTTTCCCGATTGCGCCTACCTTTTCAAAGAACCGGTCGTTGTTTTCGTATTCCCGCCCCTTAACGTCGCGGCAAACGTCAAACGCCACGCCCCACTGGTGGGGTGACAGATACCCATCGCCCCGCGCGTTCGTTACGATTCTCCCAGGCGTTGTGCGTCCCTGCGCGTAAAGCGCCTCCTGCTCCGCTTGAGTCCGTAGCGTTTCGGTTATTTTAACCGGCAACCCATCCGCCGCGCACAACTCCACCAAACGCTCCGCCTTGGCGCGTACTACCGGATGTAACTTCTCTATTCCTCTCATCCCCTATCCCTCCTTCCGTATAATAGTGTCAACCCCGTCAACACGAGCGCAACGAGCGCCATGCCGATAAACTCGTTCACAAAATCACTACTCATAACACCCTCCGTAAATATGTCCCCCCGATATTGCGCTTCTTTAGAGAGGCGTGGGGGGCAACGTTTCTTTATTTTCCGCCGCCTTCAGGCGCGTGCAATAAAGCCCTGTCCAAACCATCCGGCGCGCCACACACCTCAACGACTTTAGGACTTTCCCACGCATCGTACCAAATATCCCATGTTAGCATATCATTCCCCCTTCGTACAAGTATGTAGTAACATCTCCAATTTCTCCGCGTACTCGCACAAATCGACAACGCCCATCACCGGATCGTCGTTGTACCCCGGACGTGCCGGCACGGTAACGTTGCACCGCACGGGCACATACACGTCGCGATACTCGACCTTAGTCACCGTCCGCGGAGCGCAATTCAACCCCGTGGAAGCGACGAAGCACAACATCAATACTGTTGACCTTGTTTTCATAACTCGAATCCTTTTCTATGCTACGGACAACCACCTCGCGTATCTCCGCGTACTTAGCCTCCGCTACCTTAATCAACCGGTCAATATAAACGGTATCAACTCTCACCGCGTCAATCGCCGCATTTTGCCTCTCAACCATAGCAATTGCCCCCCTCTCCCGTACCCCGCACTCGTTAAGCGCGAGCGTCAATCGCGATATCTCCGCGTCCTTACGGTACAGCTCGTTGATTATCTTTATGTACGCAAACGCCATAACAAGTATAACCGCGGCTATTATCGCCAACAATATCTTATTCGACATCCTCATGTTTTTTTCGTCCTTCTTTCTTTTGAGTTTTAGGATTATCGCCGCCGCCGCTATCGCCGCCGCCGTTGTTTATCTTCTCGCGCAACAACAATATCACCTTATCCAACACCGGTATATTTATCCCAATCACCCGCGAATGCTCAACAATACTCAACAACTCGTTAACTATAAAGCATATTATCAAACCCTCCGCAATGAAATCTACGTGCAGCGCCAAGTCAAGATGATACCCGATAAACACAAGCGTCACCATAAACCCTTTCTTGAACAACCCCTTAAGCCCCACGCGCGACGACACACGCGGCACACGCCCCGGCTTGGCCTTACGCCACAACAGCGGAATCGTCACCCCGCACACATAATCAAACATTATCAACACCACAAGCACAATCATCCGCTCCGATATCGCGCTCATCTGCGTAATAACGAAACCAAACACCGTAATAAATAGGGCAATGGCCTTGTTCGTCATCTCACATCTTCTCCTTCTTTTATTTTGTCCAATTCGTCCGCGGTGTCCGCTTCGTCTTTATTTTCCTCCGCCCCGGCCGCCGAGCGGAGTCGAGGCGCAGCCGCCGCCGACTCCTCCGCCGACGTCAACAACTCCCGATAAGCCTTAATCTTACCCAACGTTTCCATCGCCAACGCCGTCTTCTCGTTCAACATCGCACGCAACCTCTCCATATTCTGTTTTGCCTCGTGCAATGCTGATACTTCCACATCCAACTTCTCCTTAATTACATCTACCATAACAACCTCCTTTTTTATTGTGTACCTATTTATTAGTTCGAAACCCAGCCCGATCCACTACCCGGGTTGAGCCACGCTCTCGCTGCTCCGTTAGAAGTAGGATCGGTCCCTAAATAGGAAAAGGTCACTATGCCGGACGAGTTTACGCTTAGCGCCCAATAGTAGCTCGGGCCCCCAAAAACTAACCGGACGCATTCCACGATCACACTATCTTTCGAGTGGATCGTCATGATATTCTTTTGCGTGGTATTAGCATTAGTATCGTTTGTTATATACGCATCATCACCATAGGGTTGGAAATTAATCTTCGACTGGGTTCCCGTAAGGTTATACAGACGTAGCGCCCCTCGCAAGTGTATCAAAGCGGCCGCCGATATATCCACATCATTTTCGGATGTAATGCGCATGGCATAGCTATCGGAGTAGATTCGGTTGGAATTAAAGTTTATAGTATTATCATTCATATTAATATCCCCCGTCATCGTCCCGCCGGTCAACGGCAGATATCCGCTCAAATCCACATCTCCGCCGTCACCGCCCCCGCCGCCGCCGGTAAATCCGCCATCCTCGAGGCTTTCCAAAAAGGCCTCTATGTTGGATATACGTGTGCTCAACGAACTATCCTCACTCGCCCGCGTAGACGCTTCGGAGTTTATGCGCGAGCTCAACGAACTATCCTCACTCGCCCGCGTAGACGCTTCGGAGTTTATGCGCGAGCTCAACGAACTATCCTCACTCGCCCGTGTCGCCGCTTCAGCGTTTATACGCCCGTCGAGGCGATTGACTTCCGTAGTAATGCGCGTATCGAGGCGTAAATCTTCCGCGTCGAGCAAGCCGAATTTCACGGCTATTTTTTCGAAGTTATAATTAAAATCGTCAACTTCGTAAATATCGGTTTGCCTCGGTAGCAACAAACCGTATTGCGCCGTAGTCGGCATATCGGGCACACTCGGCATAAAGCTCATAGTACGTTCTCCTGCATTTGTTTATGGGTAAACATACGTAAATCGCCATGCGAATATATACGGGAATGGATATGTCCGTGTACGTTTTTATAATCTACGTATAACAGCATATTGGCCGGTATTATTAAACGTAATGATGTACGCAATCCGCCTACTTTAAACTCCGGGGCGCGGACGTAAACGGTATAACGCGGGTAATCGACGCTTATATTGTAGTTGCCTATGCCTAATAACGCGTTTAAATGCTCGCGAAGGCCGTAGAGCGTAAATGTAAACGGCATATCGTGGTAAGTTAATAGCCTAAATCTTCTAAATTCTAAAGTTTCGTCCTCTCCGGGAACTATACCTAAAAACATCTCCCAGCGCGCTATAGCCTCCTCGTTAGCGGAAGGTATAAAACGATTATCCATTTCCAAACTAATATTAGGGTATAGCCCGAACTCGTCGGCATCGTCGCCGTATAATTGTATGTCCGCCGCCGAAAGTAGCAATTTGTACTCGCGGACGTCCCTTAAAAATCGGGGCAAATATTCTATTAGCGGCATCATAGCAAAGTTAATTCTCCTAATCTCGGTATAGAAAACGGTTTCATGACAAAGGTGACGGTTTCCCCCATTATATTACCGTAGGTTAAGTATGCGGCGTAATCGGAACTACGAATTATATCTTGTATATCCCACACACCCAATTCTAAGCCATACAAATAATTATCTAATTTCCCGTCGTCCCACATCTTTCTCTTTTCCTCAAATAGCGCGTTTAAATCTTCCGTTATTCGGACTCGACCGTTGCTATTCTCATATCCGGCACGCCAGATGATTCTCAACGTTACGTCGATATCTTGATATTCGGCACCTTGCACCGTCACTTTATGCCCTATCGGCGCCCATCCGTAGCCGAGGCTTTGCGTGTGCAGTTCCTTCCAATCCGTGGACCCGTCTATAGGGTCTATAATATGCTGTACCTCCTTTATCGTGTCCGCCGAGGGGATAGTAAGTTCGGGCGTTAAGAAAACGATTCCTACCGTTCCGCCTCCATCCCTAACCGGTTGCACTTTAACGGCACCTATAAACCGGGTCAAGGATACTAATTTATTACGATAGTCAGCAAGATTACCTCCAAAATATTCTTGTACAAATGTAGCTTTATATCGCCGTATAATACTCTCGTCTGGCTCCTCTTCCGTACCGAACGCCACCGGACCGCTACCTACGATTTGCGCCGACGTAAGCCCCGCGATATGTCCGATGGGGACAAGCGTCATCGAGCTGATAGAATTTCCTACTATTCCTACTTGTTCGCACGTTACTTCATACTGATTGCCACCCAAATCCCGGCTTACATAAAACGTCAAGCGCCCTATGGTGAACCTTGCGTCGGTCGGAAGCGCCGTATTCGTTTGGGCCTTCCAAACAGCGGCAGTAGCAGGATACGGGAACACCGACCGTTCCGCCGCCCGTCGAAGAATGAAAGGCCGCGTCGCACTGTCAATAAAACTTTGCTCTATTACCTCCACAAGCGAAATATACGCCTGCGCCAATTCAACGGCGATAGGCGCTATGGCCGTACGGATAAGCGATCCCTCGCGGGTATCTATCATCGCTTTGCCACCGGCCTCAGCGTTGATAACTGCGATCATCCTGTCGATGATTTTGTCTTTATTCGCGGTAACGAACGTTGTTATAAAATCTTCCGTTATCCTCATAGCGACAGCTCTCTTTCTACGGATATCGTGCCGAAAACGGTTTTTGCCGAAAACGATACTTCTATGTTTGCGCCATTAATCTTAAAATCAAAGCCGTCAACGCTACGTATCCGTCTATCTTGTAACAGCGCCTCGGTAATTCTACGCTTTATCTCCGAAGTTACGTAAGATGTCGCCCCACCCATCAAGTCAATAAGTTCGACGCCATAATTCCACGAATAAATCTCGTGCTTAAAGCGCTCGGTATTAACGATTAGATAAATAGCCTGTAACATCGCTTCGGCGCCGTCCACGAAGCCGCCTATGGTGTTATTGCCTACGTTCAGCGCAAAAGTACGCGTCGGCGTTTCCGCAAGCGTCATTGTTTGGTTCAAAGTAGTATTGACCGCGGGTATCATTATGCTATCCCCCCTATCCTATCCCAAACCACAAACTTTTGACCGCCTTGCACGCGCAATAAGAGCACCTTTTCCCCTTCTTTGAGCGCGTTATGCACGGTAAAGTCCAAATGATCCGCGTTATGCTCGTGTAAATGCTCGTTGGCGTTCTCGGACGTTACCGAAGTGGGCGACGTAGCGCCGTAACCCGGCACGGCGATTGCCGGAAGGTTTATAGCATGATTATGGGCATCGACGTTTTCCGTTTCATAACCCGTATATGATATTTGCGTCGTAAAGTCCGTAACGTTACGCGTCAAAACGAGCTCGTCCGCTTCGAGAACGAAACGATTCTCAAGCTGTATTTCCAACGGCGACGCCTTAGTCACCGTCCCGAATAAGACGTTTACCATATTTTGCTGATTCAGCACGCCGAGCGTAACCTGCTTCATGCTTTCTATTAGATTAGGCATTTACCGCCCCTCCTCTCAGCGTCAAATCCATTGTATGGTAACTTTCGTTAAAGGTATGGGTACACTTTTCGACGAGCATATAATTCTTCAACTCTATCCCACCTGTTTTAAGTTGTACGGCTACAAGGCTACCCGCCCTCACCCTCGCGTCGCCTATGGCTTTTGATATTTTAAGCGTCTGCGTTTTCACGTTGTAAAGGTTTAACAACGCGTCCGCTTTATTCTGCCCGTTCTCCCCCTCTTTGAGCGTGTCGAAATATCGGAGCACGCCCCACGTATTTATATTGTTGCCGTCTTTGGTCATATAAATGTCGCGCGAACCGCTTTTCTCGTTGTCAAAGACAAGTTTTATCTGATTGTAAACGTCTTTGTCTATGCTCGACGAGTACTCAAAATTCTCCGCGCTCTCCGCGTCAATCAATACGTCAAGTTTCATATTATCCAAAGATTTTAGCGTCAATTTACCGAAGTCATCGAATAAAACGTACATTTGTTTATTATTCGTCAATTCAAAATCCAACGCTTTGAGGATGACGTCGAAAAGCGAGCTGTTACTCTCTTTTATCCGCTTAATATTAAACGACGTGCTTTCTATATCGCCTACGTTCAATTTAAAATCCGTCGCCAGTTTGCGTATTATGTCGCCGGCCGTCATATCTTTAAGATTGAAAACGTCTTTGTTTGTCAAATACCGCAACTGGTCGTAAGCCGTAACGCTTATATGTTGCTCTTTGCCACGCTTTTGCGAAAAGATGAAGCCGTAAAATATTTTGGCATCGCCAACGGTAAGCCGAACCGGATCACCCTCGGCGAATTCGACGCTGTCCTTTACAACGGTAAACGTCAATTTGCCCGGAACGCCTTTACGCTCCGTAGCCCAAGTTATGCCGCTCATTACGGTCGGTTCGTAGAGCTCGCCGTTACTTTGAATGATAAGTTGCGCGGTCATACGTGCACCTCCGCGAAATACATCCCATCATCTTCAGGCAACTGCAAAACTTGCCCCGGGTAGATGGTGTAACGGTTATCGCCTCTCATCCTTTCTTCCGGGTTGCTCTTCCACCTCTTTAAATTCCGGCTGTCTATTAAATCTTGATTCAGCGCATAGATATCGGCGTAACGTTGCCCGTCGCCGAGCTCCTGCTGTGCGATGCGCCAAAGGCTGTCGCCCGGCACTACGGTGTGTGTAGCGTTGCGCGGCGCGCCTTTAGTTTCGCGTTGCTCCTCTATCTCCGCGACCGGCGCGGCGTCCTCATTCCGAACTACGATTGTCTTTGTCCCATAGTATTTATATTGCTTCAGCGAAACGTCCACGTTTATGTCGACGCCGTTGGCGGCCTCCTCGCTTATCGAATAACTTTCAAGGGAAACCTCCATGTTTAAATCAAAGGTAGGAACGCCTCCCGGCGTGCTCCGCGTAAGGATAAACTGAAACGGTATAAACTTGCCATTCTTATCCGTTTGTGTCTTCAGCCGCTCAAACAGCGCGAGGAAGTCGTCGGGCGGTATAAACGCGCTATCGTAGACGGCAAAAGGGTATTGAACGCTGGGAATGAGCGCCGTAAACGAGATTTCGCTTAATCCTTGCTTCTTCAAAATATTCACTTCGCCCTCGTTTATAAGGTCTATCCCCGAAGAAACGTTATTCGTTACCCCGCCCATGTCAAAATTGATTTCGGCGGTGGTAAACCGGTTTATCGTGTCGCGCTCGGCGACATCGCGTAAATACTTCAAATTCTCCTCGGAGAAGTCGGCGCTCTTCTTGGTGTTGCCGGATATGTCTTTGACATCACGCGATAAGGGACTACCGTCAAAAGACGTATTGACGAAGTTCGACGGCGTAGCCGCCGTAATAGCCTCTTGCCCGTTTTTAGCGCCGAATAGATTCTTTCCCGCCGCGTTGGCCGCGTTCCATGTGTCGCCGTAATTCATTCTGTAGTCTATTTGCGGCGCGGCCCTGTCCATGGTTACGGCTTTGTCGTTTTTACCCCACTGCAAAACATCGTTCTGCATCTTGGTAAGGCTGTCACTTACCTTGGTGCCGAATACCGCATCTATGATTTTCGTAGCAACTTTAGCAAAATCCAAAAGCCGGGAAATTAACTGCCCAAGCATATTGGCAAACATTCCGCTGATTCCGTTGAAGCCGCCGTTAAAGATATTTTTGACAAATTCGATTATGCTTATAATCGGGGGTACAAACAACGCCCAAAGTATTTGTATCGCCCCGTTTATCGCGCCGAGCACGGTGTTCACGATAAAAGCGGCAAGCACGGCAAAAGCGCCCATTATTATACCGGTCGCGCTTAAACTCGTTCCGGCAAAGTGATTTATCGCGGCAATCACGGCGTAAAAAATAGCGATTACCGCCACAATCCCCGCGATAATCCACGTTATCGGGCAGGCGAGCAAAGCCGCGTTTAGCCCCCACTGTGCCACCATCGCGCTAAACGACGCGCCGCTGAGCGCCATCTTGGCCGCGGCGAGAACAAGAGCGCCCGTCTTTTGTATAGCCATAACCGTAGTAGCGATGTACGAAGCCGCGTTAAACAACCCGAGCGCAACGGCAACACCTATTATAATCGGTGAAAGCATACTCCAGTTATTGCCGATTAATTGCGCGACCTTAACGGCGAAGAGGGCAACCTGACCGAACCCATCGATAACGGACGCTATCGGCGGCACGAGGCTCATTATCGTCTGCTCTATCATAGGCATATTCTCTTTAATCGTGCTCATAATACTCATAATCGCCGGATATAGTTGCGCCCCTACATTCTCCCGTATATCCCCGATAGCGTTAGCCATTGAAACGCGCATTCCCTCCGGCGTCTGCGCCATCTGCTCGGCAAGCCCCGCCCACGACTGGCTTATAACTTCGTCGATTACAACGGCCTTCTGCATATCCGTGCCGTTTTTTATAATCTCCTTTTGCGCGTCCGACAGCGCAAAGCCCTTTTTAGCAAGCCCGTCGAAACTACCGTCGAGCGCCTTGCCGAGTTGCGTGGCGTACTGTACCATCTGTTGCGGGTTGACCTCTCCCCCGCCCGACATACCCGCCGCGTAATTCGATAACGTGCCCATCATAGATTCCAACGCCTTGGTATCTTTAATGTACGTGGCGAGCTCGCCGGCCCCGCCGATCATCGCCTCGTCGCCGTACATGGATGCGGATTGAATAGCCGCCGCTTTCGCCTTCAGCGCGTTAAAGTCGCTTAGGGACGCGCCTTGATTCCGTAAAACGTTGACAAGCTGTTGCTCCGCCCTTATCTGTTGATTCGTTAAATCGAGGCTTTCGCGGATCCACCCAACGCCGGCCTTTACCCCCATAAAGGCCGCAACGCCACCGAGTAAACTCTTAAAATTGCCGAATAGCCCATTACCCTTTTGGATATTCGCGTTCAAATTATCCTGCTCGGAGGACGACGCGCGTATAGCGTCTGATACGCTTTGATAACTCGCGTTTAATTGCCGTGTAGCCTCGGCGGCGGCGTCTATTTGACTCTGCATTTAAACGAAAGGCGCGGAACTGATATTAGCGGCGTTTTCCGCGCTGTTTAGGTTGGAAACCATATTGTTTATAGCGTTGTTGATAGACGCTATGGGCGCGGTCATCTTGTCGATTAACTGAACGGATGTTGAGACGTTGCCCATATTACCGCGCTCCTCGCTTTACCGCTTTCGTCTGCTGTTTGCTTTTAACCGCTCCGCCTCTTTTGCATCGTATTTTATTTTCAACCTCAACGACGCGAAATAAAAGGCTTTGACCGGCTGTTCGCTTTCCATCCATTCATTTATTTGGGACGGCGACCAGTGCAGCTTATGAATTGCGTAGTGCAAAAAATTAGCCTCCGCGTCGCCGCCCTCAATCAGTTTTTTGCGATATCTTCACTTTCGGCGAAGGATACGTCCATACCGTTAAACTTTTGGACAAACAGCACAAAGGCCATATACTCCGCCGAACTGTCAACCATTTCCCTAAGTAGATCCTCCGGCATTTTCACGCCGTAAGAGTCTTGCAATTCCGCGTTCTGTAAATCGGGGGAAACCACCGACGCGGCAAGCATTTTCGCGATATACTTGTTGTTGTTCAATTCCGACGTAGTCAGATGCGGCTTGCCGGGAACCGGCACCTTAACGGTGCACGCTTCCCTTATGGCTTCATCCTCCCGCGTCGTTATCGGCTTAATCTCCCACTCCAAAGGCCGCCCTTTTTTATCCGTAAAATTCTTAGTCACGGCGTACTTCGTGTTGGTTTTTGCCGCCTTATTCTGCTTAAAAAACATTGATAATTCGGTCATTTAAATATCCTTTCCTTTTAGGTGCCCGGAAGTTCGGTAAACTCTTCCGGCATGAGCCACGATTCCGCCGTGCCGCTTATCTCCTCGTCCAAAAGATCCTCCCCCGCCGCGAACTTGGTGAGCACCACCGAGTCCATGAGGCAGTCTTTCAGTATAATCGTCTGCCGACCAACCGCGCTTGTCGGATCCTCATTCGTCACTTGAATCTCGAAATATTGCATAGCCCCCGTCTCTTGATACTTCTTCATCAAGTTTCTCAGCGCGGATTGATTAAAATGCGCTGTGCCGCTCCAAGCCTAACCACCGCCGCTAACACGCCACAATCACGCTTTTCCGCCTTTCTTTCAATATCAATACCCCCTAAATCGTAGTGCTATTTGACGGCGTACACATTGCGAAAACCCACAAAAACATCATGGAAAGGCGCTCTATTATGTGCGGACGCCGTTTTCGTGACCGCCGACCACACTTTCCGCACTGCGGACACCATTTTCGTGACCGCCGACCGCATTTTCCGCAACGCGGACGCATCCCCCGCCGTCTAAAATCATGCGGTTCGGCAAGTCAAAACCCTCGCTTTTGGCCGGCGATAGGCTTTCCGCATAACCGGAAACGCCGTCGCCGGCCAAGAAATAAGACATTTTTGCCAAACGGACGCCTCACGGCGTCCCCAAATATCATACCAATCACAATTTCTTAACGAATTTAGGGAGATAATTAGTATATGAGCATAAAAATTCAGAAATTTGTGCCTCACAACCTTCGGAACAACGCGCACTTCCAATTTAACCGCGATTTCGGCGCGGCGTTGGAGAAGAACAACATCACCGCGCTAAAAATCGGCCCGCAGTACCTCGAATGGAGGGCGCGTTTCGAGAAGGAGGACGAGGCGCTTCAGAAAATCGCCAAGAGCGCGCTAACCAAGCAGATTAACGACTTGGACAAGTTGCGCGACAATACCTATATGGGTATGGTAGAAATCGTCAACGCCTATCTCCGTAGCAACGTCGCCGACGAGGCCGAATCGGCGAGGAAGTTGAAAATCGTCTTAGACACCTACGGCAAGGTTGCGCAGAAGCCGCTCAAGGAGGAGACGTCGGCGATATACAACCTCCTTCAGGAGTTGAAGTCGTCGAAGTACGCGCAATGTTGCGCCGCGGTCAAAATCGGCGAGTGGGCGGCGCGTTTGGAGACGGAGAACAAGGGGTTCGACGCGCTAATGGCCGGTCGTTACGAAGAGTCCGCCGCGAAGTGCAGTATAGT
>LIUJ01000200.1 GCA_001462255.1 Fibrobacteria bacterium GUT77
TCGCTTTACTTTTGTCAATACTTTTTTAACTTTTTTTATCAACAAATCTTTGCTGTGAATTATTGCTTTTTTAGAGATGCCCTTAAATTCATGCCGCAACATAATATACCTCAGTGATTCAATACCCAGGGTTATCCAAAGAGCAGGTTGAGGAAATCGCGCGGAAAAGGGGATCGGGGCCTGATCGACTGATTGACGCAATTCATGTTTTTTTGAGGATTTCTGATTTTTTATTTGACTTTGTAAATCCTATAAATTATATTTAACATGGTTATAGTTAAATCAACGTCTTTTTGTGGGGGGGAGATGGATTATAATGTCAGTAACGCTGATTTTGCGCAAGGTAGTTTCGGGTGGGTTGGCGGCGTTTATTTTTGTGTTGTCCGGGTGTTCTACGTCTATTCAGTTGGCAGTAAAACGACCGCCGATGCTGAATACTTCCGGTATCAACCGTATTGCCGTTATGCCGTTTGAGGCGCAAGGCGCCAGCGGTGAGATGGCCAAGTACGCCTATACGGTCGCGGCGAGCAATATACAAGCGATGAATCATTTTACCCTTGTGGATTACACGGAAATCGAGCGTCTTCGTCGCAGTAATCAGAGCGTTGAGAGCGTGGTGGACGCCACATTTGTAGGGCGTATGACGCGGACGGCGTCGGGGAGCGAGGCCAAGCCGTATTCGTGGAAAGACAAAGACGGTAATGTCCATAGCGGAACCACCTATACTACGGCGGTGGAGGTTGACTTTAATTACTCGCTTATGCGGGCGCGCGACGGCAGTCTTATCGGACCGGTATCCAAGAGAGGGAGGCGGAGCGCGTCAAGTAATGAGGGTTATCCGGACCCGTCGACGTTGATGAGACAGACGATTGACGGCGAGCTTAGGTTTGTAGGGCGCGATCTTGCGCCGTACACATCCATTGAGCGCCGCGTCTTTGCGGTAGACAAAACACCGAACGACGCCTTAAAGGCGGACATGAAGAACGCTTTAGCGATGGTAAAAGTCGGAAATTATAAACCGGCTCTTGAAGCTTACCTTAGGATTTATGGGCAGTATAAGAGCGTCGCCGCGGCGGAGAACGCGTCTATACTACATGAATCATTCGGCGACATTCAAGCCGCGGCGGACCTATTGAAAGAGGCTTACGACGCGACCGGAAACCCGAAGGTAAAGGTGGCGTTCGACCGAGTGAGCAAGATTATAAAAGATCAGGAGACGCTTGCTACCGAGTATAGCGACAAAAAGAGTCAGACGGAAAAAACATCCGTCTCCGCGAGTGAGGAAATACGTAAATTTCTTCCGCAAGGGGCAAAGGTGCTGATTTACAATGCCACTCCGGACAATGAGAAAGCGAACATTGTTTTAGACAACGTTACAGCCGACTTTATTACCGCCGGAATAAGCGTCGTCGATCGCGATCAGTTGAGCGCCGCGCTGATTCAGGAGGAACAGATGACACAAATGTCCGGCGTTGTAAACGACGATGATATCGTAAGAATCGGGAACGCTACCGGAGCGAATACGATTGTCATACTAGGAGTGGAAGGCTCCGGCGCCATGCGTCGCTTGCGCGTCAAAGTTCTCGACGTTGAAAAAAGGGTGCCGATAATGCAGAGCGATACCGGTGAGAAATGGCAGTTGTAAAGCTATTTAACTAGAACGGCAAGGGGTGCCAACCTACCGTTCGCATAGAAGAGTTATTATTGGCTTGGTGAAATACCAAGCCAAATCCCAATTTTGGCAGTATGTCGCTCCAATAATCCGCAAATGGTTGTCGACGGTTGTGGGTATATTGATGAATTGATTAAATGTGGCGCTATATATATGGCATATAGTATATTTTAACGTATGAACAAGTTCTCCGTCCTCCGTCCCGAACATGTATCCCCGATTCGTAACCTTACGCTTCGGGCTAAGATGATTGTGGAGGGAACCATCGCCGGATTGCACAAGAGCCCGTTTCACGGCTTTTCCTCCGAGTTTTTGGAATACCGCCCCTACCTCGTCGGCGAACCGGCGCGGAAGGTCGACTGGCGCAAGTACGCTAAGTCCGACAAGGCGTTTGTCCGCCTGTACGAGGACGAGACCAACCTTTCGGCGCATATATTGCTTGATAAGAGCGCTTCCATGGGGTTCGGTAGCGGGGCGGTTACAAAGTTCGACTACGCCCGGACGCTGGCCGCCTCTATAGCGTGGATACTCGTTAGGCAGAAGGACGCGGCGGGGCTTGTCGCTTTTGACGAGGAGATACGCTTCTATATGCCGCCGAAATCCACCAATTTGCAGTTAAGAAACGTTATCAATTACTTAGAATCCTCTTCCGCCGAACATAAGACGCAGTGCGGCGCGGTGATAAATTCCGCGGCGGCCATGCTTAAAAAACGCGGGCTATGCGTGGTGATTTCCGACTTTTTGGACGATCCGGAGTCCATCGCCATGGGGCTAAAACACCTCCGGTTTAAGCGTCAGGACATCCTCGCCATAGCCGTCGCCGACCCCATGGAGTTGCGTTTTGACGGGAAGTCCGATTATCGATTGAAAGACTTGGAGACCGGGCGGGAGATAACCATAGACTCGCAGACGGCGTCGGAGTATTTTAATAGCGGTATGGCGGAGCACCGCTCCGAACTTAGTTCGATATGCCGCGAGTTGAAGGTGGATTTTGAGGAGGTGTCTACCGACGAGCCGTTCCACAAATCGTTAATGCGCGTAATTGATAAGAGGAGGCGGCTTTTTTGAGCGTACTCTCATTCTTTCAACCGGCCTACCTATGGGCGTTGGGATTCCTATCCGTAATATTGTTTCTGCACTTCTTCAGGCGCAGGGTTGTTAAGCGGATGGATCTGTCTACGTTGCGCTTCTTTCCGACTGCGGCGGTGAGCAAGTCCCGCGTGAAAAAGTTGATCGACATACTGCTGTTGTTGGCGCGGTTGCTGTTGGTCGCGGCGCTTGTCCTTGTCTTCGCCGGATTGCACGATAGGACGAGTCCGCTTGTTGCTCTAAGCGATCCCAACACCATCGTCTATACGTGGATCGACCCGTCGGTCAGCATGGAGTACACAGACGGCGGGGCGTCGTTGGGCGTTAGGGCGGAGG
>LIUJ01000201.1:0-1127 GCA_001462255.1 Fibrobacteria bacterium GUT77
TAACGTTGTTTCCTATACTGTTATTGTCCGGGTTGAAAATGTACGCGGCTCGCTGCTTGCGGGAATGACCTGCGCGGTTGAATTCATTGTGGAAAACAGCGAAGATGTGCTTATGGTATCCAATGCCGCCCTGCGCTACCAACCCACCGGTCTAAGCGCGGAAGTTATCGCGGACATGGTGTTTAAGGCCGGACTTGAAAATATGAACGACGAACAGCGCCAGGCCGCGCTGACTGCCAGAGAACAGCCTCGGGCGCAGAACGTCAGCCAGACTGCAAATACGGGAATAACCGATTTGATGACAGGCCAGAGCGCGAACATGGGCAGACAATTAAATCCCGGCGGACGGCAGGGACCGAGACAGGGACAAGCGCAGGGACAGGGCAGGAGTAACGGCGGAGCCGCCGTTATGCGAAACCTTTGGTATATCAACAGCGAAGGCAAACTTGACGTGATGCAGGTGCGGATCGGAATCTCCTCAGGCACCTTTACCGAGATCCGCGCCGCGGATGATCTTGAGGGAAAACAAGTGATCCTGAGGGAGAAGATATAATGGCTGTTATTGAAATGCGCGGAATTAAACGGGAATACCGCATGGAAAGCAAGCGGGAGTCAAAGTCCAGCTCGCCCGACGGCGCTGGCACAATAGTAGTGCGCGCCCTGCGCGGAATAGATTTTTCCGCCGAAGCCGGAGAGTTTGTCTCTGTCATGGGTCCCTCCGGTTCGGGCAAATCGACGCTGATGAATATTCTGGGCTGCCTTGACAAACCAAGCGCCGGAACCTATACTCTGGACGGGATTGAAACCTCCAAATCAAGCCCGGATACTTTCGCGTACATAAGAAACCGGAAAATCGGTTTTGTATTTCAATCTTTTAATTTATTAGCGCGGACTACCGCGCTGGAAAATGTGGAACTTCCCCTTTTCTACCGCCGCCGCGAAAAAAATGAAAAAAAGATGAATGTCCAAACACGCAAAGATCGCGCAATATCGGCGTTAAAAGAAGTAGGTTTGGAAAAACGCATGGATCATTTTCCGTCACAGCTTTCGGGCGGGCAGCAGCAAAGGGTCGCAATCGCGCGGGCTATGGTAAACGATCCGGCGTTTATTCTCGCCGATGAGCCGAC
>LIUJ01000201.1:1387-4181 GCA_001462255.1 Fibrobacteria bacterium GUT77
TAACGCATGAACCGGAACTTGCCGCTTATACGCGGCGGATCATCACCCTGCGGGACGGCGAACTTGTTTCGGACAAAAAAGTTACTGATATGCGTAACGCGATTGACGACCTTGAACAGTGGAAGAAAAACCATATCCTACTGGCGGAAGCATCATGAATATCGCGCAATTATTACAGACCTGCCTGCGTTCAATCCTTCGCAACAGGATGAGAAGCCTGCTGACATCGTTAGGTGTTATAATAGGCGTCGGTTCGGTGATAATTATGGTAGCTCTGGGCGAAGGCACACAGAGGGCTATTGAATCAAGGATTACCTCAATGGGGACAAACCTGCTGCAAGTAATGCCAAGGCGGCAGGTAAACCGCAGCGGACAGAATGTGCAGATGCGGTTCAACGCCTTTACCAAAAAGGATATTCAAAAAATAAGGGATGAATCGAATTTTGCCGCGGCTGTTTCGGGCGTTATCAACTCAAACGCAAATGTTATCGGCAGCGCGGGAAACGCGCAGGTTTCGGTTATGGGGGTTGAACCTGATTTCATGATCGCGCGGAACTACAAGGTTAACCTTGGAAATTTTTTTAGCGATGAGGATTTGAAAAACCGCAGCATGTTGGCGGTTCTGGGACGCACTACGGCAAAAAACCTGTTCGGAGACGCGGAAAGCGCAATTTCCCAGAGAATACGAATCGGAACAAATTATTTTACTGTTACCGGACTTTTGGAAACCAAAGGGGCCGGCATCGGCGGCAATGATCAGGACGATGTTATTATGGTTCCACTTGATACCGCGATGACAAGATTGAACAATACCCAGAATATCAGTATGATTGTAATAAGCGTTAAAAACAAGGAGTACATGGACGCGGCGCAGAAAGAAGTAAAATCGATCCTGTGCGAATCAAGGAAAATCGCCGATGAAGCAAACGCCGATTTTGACATTATGAATCAAGCGGACATAATCGACATGGCTTCGGCAACTTCAAAAACACTGACGACGCTGCTTGCCGCGATTGCCGGGGTATCGCTGTTGGTAGGAGGCATAGGCATTATGAACATTATGCTGGTTTCCGTAACGGAGCGCACGCGCGAGATCGGTATAAGAATGGCGGTGGGCGGGCGCAAGAGGGACATCCTCTTTCAGTTCCTGACAGAATCAGTGATCCTAAGCCTCATGGGGGGCTTGCTTGGAATAGGCATGGCTTTTTTTGCCTGCCGCATACTGGCGGTAATGAATATACCCACAGCAATCAACCCGCTGATTGTGGCTATTTCAACTGTTTTTGCCGCGCTGGTAGGTGTAATTTTCGGATATTATCCCGCGTTAAAAGCCGCGCGGCTTTATCCGATTGATGCCTTGAGATACGAATAAAAGGGATCGGGGGTCAGGGNNNNGGGATCAGGGTTGTTGTTAGTAAGCCTTGCTTGATAATAATAAGCTGAGCTTGCGGAGGAAGACCCCGAACCCCGATCCCCGGCCCCTGATCCCTAATAAAAAGGAGACTAACAAAATGAGAAAAAAGCTGCTAATATGCTGTTTAATCTTACTTGCAGCGTCATTGGCTTCCGCCCAAATCAGTCTGGAACAAGTGCGGACGCTGGCGTTGGCGAATTCGCGGAGCTTGGCGAAATATAATTTAGCGGTAACAAGCACGCTGCTTGATGAGCGGTCGCGGATTTATAATGCTTTACCGTCATTGTCCCTGGGAGCAAGCGCTTCGATGAATTTATGGAGCGCGACGAGTGCCGCGCCTATTGAGAATCCGTTTGATACTTTCAAGTCAAGCGTGAGTATTGGCATATCCTCCTATAAGATTTTTGAAGGCGGCAAGACGCTTATTCAAAAAGCCATTAATAACATCGCATCCGAAAGCGCGAGAAAAGACGCGCTGGCCGAGTATTTTAACGTGCTTGATTCCGCAGACAACGCTTATTACGCCGTGCTTGAGGCTATGGCGGTACTGGAAGCCGAAGAATCTTCGCTGCAAACGGCGGTTACAAGCCTTTCCATAGCGGATGTACGGCGGACAGCCGGAATGATAAACCAGGGCGATTACCTTAAAGCAATGGCGGATAAGGAAACGCGGGAAAATGCCCGTAATCAGGCCAGGCGGAATCTTACACTGAACGTGATGAAACTTAAATCGCTTACCGGGCTGAGCGATATTCCCGGATTGGAACAAATTGATTTTGCCGGATATGAGGAACTTATTTTACGGCTTGGCAACATTTCCGATACAGAAGCCGATTTATTATACGGCGAGTTGTGGAAATATATTGTTTCCGTAAATCCCTCGCTTGCGAAATCGGCGCTTGCCAGCCAAAAGGCGGAAAAAACCCTAAGCATGGCCAAGGCCAGTTATTCTCCCAGCCTTAGCGCGTCATTATCAGGGATTACTTTTACTTTTTCGCCTAACAGCAGCAACAAAGTGGAAATGTCAAAAGGAGACGTGTCTCTTAACCTGTCTATTCCCGTTGATTATTGGGTAATTGCGAATACTGTTGAAAAAAACAAAATTGCCCGCGATTCGGCGGCTTTGGATTATATGAGCGCGGAAGTCAATCTGAGAACTGACCTGCAAAGCGCTCTGATAAACGTATTCACTTACGCCGGATCAGTTATAAACACCTCTCTTTCCCTCGCGTATTCCGAAAAACATTTTGAGTATGTTATGGAACGTTACCGTCTTTCGCAGAGTTCCATTGCCGATCTTAATGAAGCTTCGGCTTTGCTGATCAACAGCCGCAATAGTCTGATAAAGGCGCGTTTTGGGTTTTTACAAAGCCTTTCAAA
>LIUJ01000202.1 GCA_001462255.1 Fibrobacteria bacterium GUT77
TGCGTCCTGTATTGGTTCATACAGTGCCATTATGCCAATTAATGGGGAATTGTGGAAGTGGGAAACAAGTACGGGGACTTGTATAAAATAACAATTGTAGGCATTATTGTATCCATGTCCTTAGAGTCACAGAGAAAAAAGGAAGGTTTTTATTATGAAGGGTTTTTCTAAACTCGTTGGATTTGCCGCAGCCGCGGCAATCGCGCTGGGCTTCGCCGGGTGTCTGTCGTACAGCGTAGACTCCGTACAAGTCAGCATCGAAGGCAACGCGGATTCGGTTGACGCCGGGAAAACGGTACAGTTCAATTTTCAGGTAAACGCGTCGGGCAAAGACACGTCACAGGCGCAGAGGGTAAAATGGTCGGTCAGCTCGACAAGCGACGGCAATGGGCCGGTAACGCCGGGGACATCCGTAAGTCCGGGCGGGACGCTTTCGGTGTCAATTGACGAGATTTATCCTATTCTGTACGTCAGGGCGGCGCACGACTCTTTTGCCTACTCCGGTAAGTACGACTTTAAACAGATTAATGTTAAGGGGCCAAAGGTAGGCTCGGTAATCCTCAGCACCGCCGCGACATCGGTAGTGGCCGGAGGGACTGTCAAGCTAAGCGCGTTTGTTGCGGGACAGGCGCCCAATCAGGGCTTAACGTATTCGGTCGGATCAAAGAGCGACGGAACCGGCGCGGTAGCGGCGGG
Source organism: Fibrobacteria bacterium GUT77 (assembly GCA_001462255.1). Taxonomy (GTDB): domain Bacteria; phylum Fibrobacterota; class Chitinivibrionia; order Chitinivibrionales; family Chitinispirillaceae; genus GUT77. The sequence goes on from LIUJ01000202.1 coordinate 697, forward strand.
AAGCGCGATAGCTGGCGACGGCACGCTGACAGTGGCCGCGGCGGAAACCGCATCTTCGCTGTATGTAAAAGCGCAATCGAACAGCGATGCCACAAAATCCGCTATTCAGGAAATAAAAATCGTTACCGTAACCAGCGTAACGGTCAGCGCCGACGGCGGGACGGCAAAGGTTAAGCGCGGGGGCAGCCTCAAGTTCAGCGCGACTGTGGCGGGCAACAACGGCCCGGGGCAGAACGTAACATGGAAGGTGAGCGCAAACGCGGCGGGAACCAGCGCGGTAACGTCGGGGACGGCAATAGCGGCTGACGGTACTCTGACTGTGGCGGTGGAGGAGGCAGCGGCAACGTTATACGTAACCGCTACATCCGCGGTAGATACGACAAAATCAGGCACACTTGCCGTAGTAATCCCGACGGTGACTGCGGTAGCGATCAGCCCGGTAAACCCGCAGATAAAGAGGGGCGACGGCGTAACCTTTACAGCAAGGGTGCAGGGGACAGGCGGCCCGAGTCAGGAAGTAACATGGAAACTGGACGGCGTTGGGGGAACTCCGTCGGCGACGACGATAACGAGTAACGGTATGCTTGTAGTCAGCACTGCGGAAACGCTGTCTGGGCTTATAGTAACGGCGACCTCGGTAGATGACCCCGCTAAATTCGGAACCACAATGGTGACGATACCCGCATCGCCCGCGGCTATAGTTCCGGCTACTCCGGTAACGCCGCCGCCCACTACCACGGTAACACCGCCTGCTACTACGCCTACGGTAGTTACGCCGACCACACCCTACAATCCCTCACAGTACGACAGCGAAGACGATTTTGCGGCAGCGACGGATGGAAACGGGGTTAAAATTGTGAACTATAAAGGAACAAATGCCGTAGTACGCATTCCCGGTCAGATTGGAGGCAAGACTGTTCTTAAACTTGCGTCAAATGCTTTCAAAGGCAATAAAACCATTACTAGCGTAATCATACCGGAGGGCGTTACTACTATTGAGCCGAACGTTTTTCAAAATTGCGAAAAACTTGCCAGCGTAACCTTCCCCTCAAGCCTTAGAAGCTTGAGCGGCTTTCAATTTTGCGACGGTCTTACCAGCGTAGTCATACCTTCAGGCGTTACCACCATTGAGAATGTCGCTTTTACCGGCTGCCACAACCTTACTAGCGTAACCATACCATCAACAGTTACAAAAATCGGATCTAATGCTTTCGGCAATTGCTTCAGCCTTACCAGTGTAACCATACCAAACAGCGTTACCCAGATTGATTATCAGGCTTTTACACGAACAGGGCTTACAACCGTAACCATACCCAACAGCGTTACCAGCATCGGGAGCAGCGCTTTTGGTTATTGCCAAAACCTTACCAGTATGACATTGGGAACCGGCATTAGAAGCCTGACGGGCAACATGACTGAATTTTGTCAAAAGCTTAACAAAGTAACGTTTAACGGAACGATTCCGTCAAGCGGGTTTGCTGACGCCGCGTTCTACGGCGACCTGAAGAGCGTGTTTTACGCGACAGACAAGTCCAACGGAACGCCCGGAACCTATGTCGGGGTAAACGCGGAAAGCAACATTTTTCAAAGGTGGAAGAAACAGTAGAGGATAACATAAGCGACTCTCACCCAAACGAAGGATTTTTACAACGGAGTACTGTTGTCCAATTGCGGCGGTACTCCGTGTTTTTTTTGGAAGCGGGACAGAGCGGCGACCCATCCCGCGTCCATATATTATATTTCAATACCGGTTCTCTGTATCTCCTGCAGAAATCCGGCATAGTCACAGTCCGAAACCACGAAATGAGGTTCTATTCTGAAATCAATATTTTTTCGTAACCGCCAGATCGGGACAATGGTTTCTTCATAATCGCCATCCCATTTATCCACAACAAACGCAATATCAATATCGCTGTCCTTGTTGGGACAACCTTTCGCGTATGAGCCGAAAAGATACGCCTTATCAATATGCAATGGAAAACTGCTTTTTTTTACCAGTTCAAGGTACTTTTTCGCAATTGAAATTATATCTTCTCTTTTGTCCATGTTACCAATTCCTTTGTCTGCTCAAAAATACTTTGCGTTCTTTCATTGGTCAAATGCTGAGCCGTTTTATTTTTGTAGTCAGGATAACGCGCCTCTATATTGAGCGGGTTTAATTTTTCAAGAAAAAGAATTTGTTTTTCATTTAATAAATTGTAAATCCCTGATTGCTGGGCGAGATATTCCAAATCGTGTTTAAATGGCGGAGTATTATTATTTACTTTTGTGTAATACCCCTTAAATATTTTTTCCACTGCTTGATGACACATAAATCCGGCATACAGATTATGTCCGTTTTTGAGTAATGTCTCTGCAACGGTTAAATCATTATTTGACAAATCAACCCAATACTCAACTTTTTCTTCGTTGGTCAATTTAATCTCCTGTAAGCGTTTCTGTCAATATCTTCTTCGCAATGTCGGGATTCCCCTTCCCGCCCAGTTTCTTCATAACCTGCCCCATT
>LIUJ01000203.1 GCA_001462255.1 Fibrobacteria bacterium GUT77
ACCGCTTACCGCTTTTTATATAATTATTACGTTGATTAAGTATGAAATATTTTCGCAATATAAGAATCGTATGAAATAAAACGCGAAGTTGTAATGTACGCGTATCGTATGATAATATCTCGAAAACGGCGCGGTTTAATCCGAAAATGGAATATTTTTGGTGATTTCATATTATATTATTGATATAGATCTACCACCTATTTTGTCGGGAGGTGATTTTATTTCAATGTAAAAACAGTATCGACTTTTTGCGTTAAATCGATTATCATGTACGCGTAAAATACGAGAGCGACGGGTGGAACCCGGTAGAAACCGGAAACGTACCTAAATTTTTCCAATGTATCGGATGTGGCGAAGTTTCCGCCGGAGTTTATTGAGCGGTTGGACACACAATTTGAGGTTACCGGACTATAAATAGCCGCGTTTGATATTAATACGATTAGGGGGGTGCCGATATTTATTGACTTTATCGGTTCCAAATATTATCTTACCCCATATAAACGATTGTTGCAAGCATATAACCATATATCAATAGTAACCCCTAAATATGGCCAAAATACGCATGATGTCGCGCCGGTTGTTGTACGGCAAGAACGATCGGGTTTCCATCCCCAAGATCGCGTTTATCGCGACGGTTTCCCCGCCGCTGCTGTTTGTATTGACCGCGTTTGCGTTCAGTTTGACCGATATTCGCATGGATGAGCATAGTCCGTCGTGGATTATTCTCGACCGCAACTACCGTTTTATCGCGGAGATCGAGTCTCCGCGGGGCGAGATAGGCTACTGGCCCGCGCCCGACGTGTTGCCGCGGACGCTTGTTACGGCCGTTTTGGCGGCGGAGGATCGCAGGTTTCGCGAGCATATCGGCGTAGACTTAAAATCGGTAGGGCGCGCAATCGTCAATAATTATGTAAAGAAAAAAGGCTTTTCCGGCGCGTCGACCGTCGCCATGCAAACCGCGCGATTGCAGAGGGGCGGGCGCGGCGGTTTGTTCTCCAAAGTCAGGGACTCGTTCGCGGCGGTGTGGCTGACGCTCATTTACGGACGGGAACGGGTGCTTCGGCAGTACATATCAATATCCCCCTACGGAAACAGAATCGCCGGCGCGCCATGCGCATCGCGGCGGTATTTCAGAAAACCGGTGCAGGATCTAAGTTTAGCGGAGAGCGCACTCTTAGTGTCGATACCGAGGGCTCCCGGACGTATGAATCTGTTCAATCAAAACGGGTTCGCCGCCGCCCGCTCCCGCGCGTTGTTCATCATCGGGCGGTGCGCCGAATACGGGTGGATCGACGACACGGAGTACCGACAATCGGTTGCGGAACTGAAAGAGTTCGTCGTTCCGCCGAAAGATATCAGGGACGAGGCGTCCATACACGTCGCGCTCAGGTATACCAAATTGTTGCATAACGCCGTCGACGGTATGGGTATCAACAAAAAAACCGCGAATCTCAACAATGACGACGACACAAACGACGGTAACGGCGTTAACGTTGCCAACCACGGGTTGGTCGTTTCGTCAATAGACATCGATCTACAGCGGAGCGTACAACGCGAACTCGCCGATCATCTGTACAAAATCAAGTCCCGCGACGTAGACAACGGCGCGGTGATAGTGCTCGACAAAAACACCCGCCAAGTATTGGCATACGTCGGCTCCGGCGGATATTTTTCTTCCGATTTGGGGATGCACGACTACGCGGCGATAAAGAGATCCACCGGTAGCCTGATGAAGCCGTTCATCTTCGCGATGGGCATGGAGGAATTGGGCTACACGGCGGCGACGGTTCTCAAAGACATCAACTACGATTTCGGCGAAGGGACGCGCTCGTTCATTCCCGTCAACAGCGACCGGCAATACCAGGGCCCAATACTTTACAAGTACGCTTTGGCCAACAGCAGAAACGTTCCGGCGGTACAGTTGATAAAAGAACTCGGCATAAGCAAAGTCTACGAACGGTTGGGCGCGCTTGAATTGGCTGAAGACGACGAGCGCTGGGACTACTACGGTCTCGGATTGTCCATCGGCGGACTATATTGCGATCTTATGTCAATCGCCAAGGCATATTTGACGTTGGGAAACGACGGAAAATTAGGGGAGCTCGTTTGGTTTACGGATCAAGATCAAGCTGACAGCCGCAAACTACCTGACCCACGCAAACAGGTACTGACTCCGCAATCCGCGAAAATGGTTCAGCGCTTTCTCGCCGATCCGCAGGCGAGGCTCCCGACCTTTCCGCGCGACGGGAATTTCGAGTACCCGTTTGCCGTGTCGGTCAAAACGGGGACATCATCAGGATTCAGGGACGCGTGGTGCGTCGCGTGGAGTAACCGCTACCTCGTAGCGGCGTGGGTAGGCAACGCCGACAACCGATCAACGAAACGCGTATCCGGTTACGACGGCGCGGCGCCGCTTGTGAAAAAAATCATGTTGCACCTCCACCCGAATGAGCGCGACGGTCTATACGAGGGCAGTTTTCCCGTTCCAAACGGCTGGGCGCCGTTCTCCGTCTGCCGCCTAACCGGATTGCTCGCCGACGAGAACACGCCCTACGTGACGAGTGACTACTTTGCCCCCGGCACGGAACCCACGGAAACGAGCGACGCGCTACGCGTACTGCCCATAGACAAACGCAACGGATTGCTCGCAAACCGGCGCTGCCCCACGCGGTACGTTGAGCATAGGCAATTTTTGTCGCTGTCGCCGGAGTACGAGCCGTGGGGACGGGTATACGGACTACCCATAGCCCCGCGCCTACAGAGCCCGCTGTGCCCCGGCGGCGAGAACTTGCCCATAGACTACGCCTTAGAAATAACCTGGCCGCGATCGGGCGCACGCTTCCTCATCGACCCCGAAGCGTCGTCCGACCAAGCGTTTCTGTCGGTCAACTGCGTTGTGGAACCGGAAGCGCAAAGCCTATTGTGGTTCGTCAACGGCGAAGAACTCACGGTAACAAACCCGCCGCACACGCTACGCCTGCCGTTTAAGAGCGGAAAGTACGCCGTTCAAGCGGAAGTGGCGGGAACGCCGGTACGCAGCAAGGTCGTTCGGTTTGAGATTAATTGACTTTAACACTCCGATAATGTTTATCGGTTTTATTAAAAATAATTTACTTTAACGCGGGAAAAATGTTATATTTATGGCGTTAACCGTTTTTTAGGAACGCAACGGCCATGAACGGACTGACGATACTGATAATCTCCGCGGTAGTTCTGCTCGTCGCCTACTTGGCGTACGGGCGTTACCTTGCCCGCGCGTGGGGAATTGACCCCGCCAAGAAGACCCCCGCCCACGAGCTTGAAGACGGGATGGACTACGTGCCCACCGATCCAAGCGTGGTCTTCGGGCACCAGTTCGCCTCCATTGCGGGCGCGGGCCCCATAAACGGGCCGATACTCGCCGTAATGTTCGGATGGGTGCCGGTGTTGCTTTGGATATTGGTCGGCGGCGTGTTCTTCGGCGCGGTTCAGGATTTCGCGGCGCTCTACGCCTCCGTAAAGAACAAGGGGAAGACGATAGGCTTCATCATAGAGATGTACATCGGTAAAACGGGCAAACGCCTCTTCCTCATTTTCGTGTGGCTATTTTCAACATTGGTAGTGGCGGCTTTCGCCGACATCGTGGCGGGAACTTTCGGCGGGTTTGACAAGGTGACTGGGGGCGAGGTCGTTAAAATTGAGGCCAACGCCGCGGTAGCGACCACGTCCGTACTGTTTATCGTAGCGGCCGTAGGACTGGGATTGTTTATGCGACGCGCCAAACCAAAAGCGCTTGTCAACGCCGTAATCGCTTGTATTGTATTAACGCTGTGTATCGCGGCGGGCATCTTTTTTCCCGTATATGTTGATAAAGGCATTTGGCTGTACCTCGTGTTCGCCTACGTATTTTTAGCCTCCATCACTCCGGTGTGGGCGCTGTTGCAACCGCGCGACTACCTCAACTCATTCCTGCTCGTGGCAATGATCGGCGCGGCCTTTGTCGGCGTGGTAATCGCCGCTCCGCCTATCAACATCCCGGCGTTTACCGGATTTAAGGCGGGCGACAACTACATGTTCCCGATTCTCTTTGTGACGGTAGCCTGCGGCGCCGTTTCCGGTTTCCATAGCCTCGTTTCCTCGGGCACAACCAGCAAGCAAATATCCAACGAGAAACACATCTTGCCCATCGGATTCGGGTCTATGCTCGTGGAGAGTTTTTTGGCGGTCATCGCGGTCATAACCGTAGGCGCCATAACCGTAGGCGGTAAGCTGCCGGACGGCATTGTTACGCCGCCGCAGATTTTTGCCTCGGCCGTGGCGAGTTTTCTCGTAAAAACAGGGTTGCCGGAGAACATCGTCTTCACGTTGATAACATTATCGATAAGCGCCTTCGCTCTCACCTCTTTGGATTCGGTAGCCCGCGTGGGGCGATTGGCTTTTCAAGAGCTCTTTACGGAATCGGAAACGGAAAACGGCGAAAAGGCGACGTCGCGAATAAAGAATTTTTTACGCGACAAGTACGCCGCGACCGCGTTTACCTTGCTCTTCGGTTACCTGCTCGCCGTCTTAGGTTATAAGGCCATTTGGCCGCTCTTCGGCTCCGCCAACCAACTGCTTGCCGCCCTATCCTTAATCGCGTGCGCCGTGTTCTTAAAGAAAACGAAGCGCGAGGGAGTAATGCTCTACGCGCCGATGATTATTATGTTAGCCGTAACGTTTACCGCTTTGATACTCACCATACTCGCGAAAGGCGGAAAGCTCTTCGACGGCACGTTTAGCGTCGGTCAAGATTTTTTGCAATTGGCGTTTGCCGTATTGCTGTTGGGTTTGGGGACAATGGTGGCGGCGCAGGGGGTCGGCAGGTTAAGGGGGCGCGGATAACGCCCCTATTATCTTGCCACAACCCTATTTCTCCCGGATTCTTTTGCCGAGTATAACGCCTTATCCGCCTCGTCCAACAACTGCGCGCACGAATTATCGTCATCCGGCACCGTACTAGCCATACCTACGCTAACCGTCACGTATTGTGAATGTAAACTCATAGGATGAGGTATTTTCATATCTTCCACATTTTGTACCAACGCTTTCGCGAAATTCAACGCCTCGCTTCTTTCAATAAACGGCAAAAGACAAACAAATTCCTCCCCGCCGAATCTCGCGACGAAATCCGTCTCTCTTTTTACGTGGTTTTTTAAGCATTGCGCTACCGCAATAAGCGCTTTGTCGCCCTCCAAGTGCCCTAACGAATCGTTGTATTTCTTAAAATAATCAACGTCTATCATCAATACGGTCACCGGAAGGCTCAAACGATGATTTTGTTTCCACACTAAATCCGCGTGCTCCAAAAACGAACGCCTGTTGTTCAATTTCGTCAATTCATCCGTCGTCGCTAAAGCGTTCAGTTTTTCATAAGCGAAAGCGAGCTTTTCCGTCATTGCGTTGAAATCATCGAACATTACCTCAATATAATCTTTTTTTCCGTCCTTGCGCGACGGCGGTATACGAATCGTAAAATCGCCTTGAGCGACTTTTTTTGCCGCTTCGCTTACGGTACGCATCGGGCGGTTCCATAAGAAATAACGGCTAACGGCTATACTGGCCGTATAAATCCCCGTTATAATGAACATATACGTCATAAGAATATTGATGACAAATCGGGCATGAGTTTCATGCATTCCGCTTTTAATAAAATAAAGCGTAATCCACGTATGAAAACCGTTAACGGCCGCAAACCCCAAAAACACCGATAAATAAAGTTTGACTGACCAATCCCGAACATTGACGCGGGGATCTTTGGTCGTCCACGTTTCACCACCCTTGCGCATTTCCCTTCGCTCCTCGCTGTTTTTGCGTTTTTCTTAGGCAATCCGACATAACCCAAAAAGATTAAAGATTACGGTTATAAAATAGCGGCATCCATACGAACTTTGTACCTAAAATAATATTTGCCGCGCGGTAGCGCAAGAATTTTTTACTTTTTTGGTTCTGATTTTTGGGGGATTAAAAGTAGGAGAAGGAGACGGTCTCGTGTTTTGATTTGTGTGGGGAAAGGAAAGGACGCCCGGATGAGGGCGTCCTTGTGGGGCAGAGGGCGAATTAGTCGGCGACGCAACGAACCGAAAATCCGAACTTCTTGTTGTAAGTGCTCTCGTCCATGGATTTGCTGCTCATATATCCGTTGTAGGCGCGGTTATTGCCATACGCCGTAGCCGTCCAATAACGGCTCTTCTTTCCTATATCGTTGAACTCTCCGCTATCATTGCGGCTACCGCCCGGTATAAACGAAAAACCATACACCTCGGGTTTGCCGTCAACGGCAGTTACCAAATCGCTCCAATCATCGTGTGTCGGCAAATGCCACCCAGCCGGACAGACCGACATTGCCGCGTCCCAGTCGTACAATCTTCCGTATTTGCCGCAATTGGATTCGTCGCCGCCAAAGCACCACGAATTACCGGCCAACGGCGGATCGTTCATATTCTCCGCCATCCATATATTATCCCCGATTTTTACGGTGCGGTATTTAAATTCGGTTACGGGCGAACTCCCGTTGCTATTATAGACGGCGGTAGATGCCAATGCCGGAACAGGCGTCTCCGCAACCGTTGGTGTAAACGACGACTGTTCGACGGCTGCCGTATGAGAATTTTGCTCCTTTAGTTTCTTATGCTTTGCGAAATTGAAGCCTAACATTATTTGATGACTATTATATCCGAAACCGTCTTTATGATAGCCGGCCTTATTTTCATAATAGTTATCATAAACATACTTATCGTATGTCCCCAATAGCCCTCGATATGTCAGTTCAAAAACACTAAGGCGTAATTTGACGAAAGGCGCCAAAAAATTATAGCTTTCTTTATGATAATCATAATTTGATTCCTCAACATACCAATATCCCGCAGATAAGCCGAACGCAAATTGCGCCAGAGTCCCCATGCCATACACTTTACCAAAACTTAAACCTCCCCCGACCATCTTATTCCCGTGATAATAATCAGCGCTATCCCCGTGATAATAACCAGCGCCATCCCCGATCATCTTTTTCCCGTAATAATAATCACTCGCGGTATTCCCGTAATAATCACTCGCGCCATAACAAACGTCAATCCCAAAAAGCGCCCCATTTCCCCAAATCCACCCTATTTCCGCGTTTACTCCTCCCCACGATACCGGCATTCCAACCGGCAGTATATATTT
>LIUJ01000204.1:0-1562 GCA_001462255.1 Fibrobacteria bacterium GUT77
CCTCTATCTGTACGTCGCCAGCACGTTGTGGTAAATATCCTCGATTACGCGCAGTCCGCCCGAAAATCCCGCGTAATTCGTGGTAAGCACCAGTCGGTAAGGCGACGGCACTGCCGCCGACAAAAAGTCGTAATCTTTTTCCCGAGCAAGCTCTTTATCCCAACCGCTCCCGATGATAATTCCGCGCCCGCCGTGGCTGAGTTTTCGTATCGCGTCCTGACACAGCCCCGCGTCGGGTTCGAATATAACCGGGATTTCCCGCTTGTCGGAAGTTGAAGCCAACTCCGCCCTGATCTGCTCTTGAAACATCAAAGGCGTGTTGTCCGTCACGAATTGCTCTTTCGGGACGATGCCGACTTCGTGCAACAAAAACTTCGACAATCCGACGACATAACCCGCGTCGTGCAGAATATGCGCGTGGTTCGGAAGACCGTAGCGGAACTCCAACAGGAAAGTAGCCAAGTTGTCGATCTCATCGTAATACGCCTCTCGCTCTCTCTTGATAAAGGCTTCGGCTTTTTCGCGGTCGATTGTCGCATTATTTTCAAGTGCGAAGTCAAGCACCTGCCGCAGGAACTTTTCGGTTGAGTTCGCGCCTATCGGAATGTGCGGGAACCGCGTATACGGCTGACCGTACTTTTGCTTTAAATGATCCGCGATCGGCTTGCCGTACCACGGCGAAACAAGTACGTTGAATCCGGCTCTCGGAATCCTCCGCCATTCTTTAACCCCGTCCGAAAGCGGACCGAACAGAATATGAACTTTAAGTCCGATCCCCTCCAACAGCCGCTTATACTCGCCGAGATTGCCTTTCCAGAACGGGTCTTGATAAGGCAAAGAAGCGAACACGTTCACCGTATTCGGCTCACTGCGGCTCTCGTTTTCATCGGCAAATAAATCGGTGTATTGGTCTATGATCGAATTAACGACATGGCTGTGCGCCTCGTAATTGTTACACTTGAACCCCGCCGTTTCCACGGACACGATCGGCTTTCCCTGTTCGCGGAACTCCTCCGCCAACGCGTCCACGTCGTCGCCGACTATTCCGGAAGTGCAGCCGGTCAGAATTACCTGCAAATCAGTGTCTAAGACTTTATATGTATTCGCGACGATTTCCCGCAGTCGGTCAATGCCGCCGAATACGACTTCTCTTTCGGAGAAGTTACTGCACGGCGAAGTAGGCCCGCCCGCGTAGCCCGTGGAACGCTCGAAAAATCCCGCGATCATATCGCCGCAACCGGGTCCCGAGTGCAGAATCGGCACGGCTCTCGGAATAGCGACTACGCTTTGAAGCGCTCCGATCGCGCAGGTGTAGCGTTCCTGTTCGATTACACTGCTCACGGTTGCTCCCTCCTTTGCAAAAACGCGTCCGATTTTTGCTCCAACCACCATTTTGTGTACGGATTGACCGCGTGCTTCTCCAAATTCTTGACAAACTCGTCGTTCTCCAAAGTTTCGACAATCCTCTCGCCGTACTTGATCAGCCCTTCGTAACCCATCGAGTAATGCTCGTCGCCCACTAACAGCGACGGTATGCCGAATTTCGCGCCCCAGAGCGTCAT
>LIUJ01000204.1:1700-3653 GCA_001462255.1 Fibrobacteria bacterium GUT77
AGCGTCATGCCGCCGTGCCGCGCGACCAAAAAATCGGGACGAAGGCGGTTCAGCGCGTTTACGAGTTCAAACTCCTGCTTGTTGCACACGTTGAAGTTCGGGACGTCGCCGTAGTCCCTAACGCGCTGAGCGAGTTGGTCGCTGTCGGGTTCGCCGTTGTCGAACAGCGGGTCGTGGTGGAATATCGCCGCTCCGACGGCTTTTATCCCGAGTTCGCCGAGCACCGATAACAGCGCGTGTCCGTGAGCCGCCCCGCCTGTTACATAAGCGGTCATGCCGTTCGGTTTAAGTTCGCGGATCTTCGCTTTTAACGCTTCGATTTTCGGCAGATACTCCGCTTTTTTTTGCGCGATTACCCGGTCGGCGACTTCTTCTTTGCCGAGCAGTTTCCCGAGCGCGCGGAACCAGCGGTCGGTCTGCGCGATCCCGTAAGGCGGCGCGGCCGACAACTCCGGCACGCCGAATTCCTGTTCCAAAACCGCGCCGAGGTAAGATCCCAAAGTCGAGCAAGCCTGAACGGTCGCGACGGATTCACTGCTCCAAGTAAGGCTTTCCGCGGTCGAGTACGGCGTGATATAATTCGGCTTTGCCCCGAACGGCGCGAACCAATCGGAAAAAACGTCGCCGCCCCAAAAGTTAATCACGTTTATAACGTCGTCGCGCCGTTTTCGCGGCGGCTTAACGAGTTTACGCGCGATACCGTGATAAGCCGCGTCAAACCCGGTAGTCCATACGGCCGAGCGGAACCCTTCGCAGAAGATCGCGACTACGGGTACGCCGAGTTCCTGTTCCGCTTCGTCGCACACGCTCTCGACGTCGTCGCCGATTATTCCCGCCGCGCAGGTCGTCAAGACGAAGATCACATTCGGTTTGGCGCGTTCGTAAACTTCGCGGATTGACTCGGCGAGTTTGGCGTTGCCGCCGTAAACCGTGTCTTTCTCCGTGAGGTTGGTCGAATAAATCTTGCGCTGAGTCGGGTTTTCCACGCCGCGCAACGGCGAATTCACACGGTATATAAAGGCGTATTCATGAAAGCATGAGGAACAGCCGACGGGCCCGTGGCTGATTATCGCGCAGTCTTGCACGAGAATGGTCATACACGCCGCCTTGGAAGTCGCGCACCCGACGCACTGCGTAAAAGACCGCGAGTTGTCCTTGATCCCGCATTTGGAGCGGTTGACCAATTCCTCCGCGCCGCCCTGAAAGCCGGTTATCGAATTTATTCTGATTTCGCGGATTTGCACCGTCGGCAGATTTAAATTAACTTTGCTCATATAATCCTCCGATAATATCAAGCCTGTAAACGCGCCTGTCCAAAAGGGCTTTCGCCCCGAATTTTCTATAAAACGCCGCGCCTTTTTCATTATCGTCCAACACAAACCAGTCAAGACGCTTGCACCCGCGTTCGGCGGCAATTTGCGCTAATTTTTGAAGCATTGCCGTTCCTGTTCCTTTACCGCGATACGGTTCGCGGACGAACAAATCTTCCAAAAACAGATTCGCTCTGCCCCAAAAGGTTGAATAATTGTGAAAGAACAGCGCGAACGCCGCCGCTTCACCGTCAACCTCCGCTATAATGACTTCGGCTTGTTTTAATTCAAACAGCGAGGTTTTTATATCCGCTTCGGTCGCTAATACCAAATCGCCCATATTTTCAAACACGGCTAATTCGCGGATAAATTCGAGTACCAACGCCGCGTCTTTTTCGTCGGCAAAACGTATATTCATCCGAATACCGCCTTAAACGCCTGCTCCAAGTCGGCAATCAAGTCTTTCGCGCTTTCGAGACCGAGCGACAGCCGTATCGTGTCGGTCGAAAGACCGGTTAATTCGCGCTGTTTGTGCGTGAGTTCAACGTGGGTCGTCTCGGTCGGGTTGATGATAAGGCTTCGCGCGTCGCCGATGTTTGCTTGATAGCCAAAAATTTTAACGGATTCGAGGAATTTCCGCTTC
>LIUJ01000205.1:0-288 GCA_001462255.1 Fibrobacteria bacterium GUT77
GCAACATAATAGCCATGTTCATAAACCCTCCCATAATTTGGAGTTCAATGCCGATGTCTTAAATATAAATAAAAATCGGGGCGGTTATAGGTTGTGTGTGAAAAAAACAAATAATTAACATTTGATGAACACAAAATATTATATTACTATACAGCAATAGTAACAATATCCAAATAAGCTATAAGATAGGACATACCGGACGATGTCCAAGACCGACGACGAAGAACCGAGAGCTCAAGACGGCGAGACCGAAGGGCAGATTCCAAAGCACGATGAGGGCTATAAGGC
>LIUJ01000205.1:370-9851 GCA_001462255.1 Fibrobacteria bacterium GUT77
GATAGGATGGGGATGGCCGAAACCAACGAAGAAGAACCAAAAGCCCAAGACGATGAGGCCGGTGGGCAGAATCCCAAGCACGATGAGGGCTACAAGGCCATATTGTCCGACGCGGCCAATTTTCTGCACCTTTTGAGGAAATACTTCGCCTCCGTGCCGTGGATAGCCGAACTGTTATCGGGTAACGTCGAGTTGGCGCGTATTGACAATAGTTTTATTACAAAAGAATTCAGGCGCATGGACTCCGACCTGATATACAAATTGCGTAAGGGCGGTACTGACATATATTTTTACACATTGCTTGAATTGCAATCAAAAGTAGATTACACTATGCCGTTTAGGTTGTTGCGGTATATGGTTGAATTGTTGAACGACATCTTCCAAAAGACGGATAAAAAGGAGAGGGAGCGTAAAGATTTTCGGTTACCGGCAGTTGTACCGTTGGTCTTGTACGACGGAAACAGACCGTGGACCGCGTCAAAATCGTTCAAAGAATATACGAAAGACTACGAAATTTTCGGCGGCAACATCATAGACTTCAAATATCCGGTGCTTGATCTAAACCGGATGTCCGACAGCGAGATTTTGCCGGTGCGTACGCTGTTGGACGCGGCCTTTTCGTTTACCAAGATGCGGTTTGAGAAGAAGTTGATATCGCAAGGACTCAGCGCATGGTGTGCGGAACAAATGCCGCATTTGTCCACAGAAGAGGAATCCAAGTTAATAGACTGGTTGACGTTTGCTTTTGGGGCGTCGCCGGAAATAACGAGAACCATTCAAGACACAATAAAAAAAGGAGATGGGGTTACTATGAAAAACGTGTTTCAGTTAATCGCCGATGATTGTCGAAAAGAGTGGTGGCAAGAGGGTAGGCAAGAGGGAAAACACTCGGAGGATATAAAAATTGCGAGAAGACTTAAAGACAAAGGTATGAGTATTAACGATATTGCCGAAGCCACCGACCTCACGATTGACGAAATCCTACAACTGTAATATGCGAAAAAAAAGGAAACATTGTTGCCATCGCCGGACAATGGAACGGTGCGAGCGCTACGGGTTCGATATGGATATGCTGTCGCGGATGAAGAAAGAGGTGGTAATCATGCACCCCGGCCCCATCAATAGGGGAGTGGAGTTGGCGTCAAACGTGGCGGACTGCGGCAATTCGGTGATATTGAATCAGGTTACAAACGGGGTCGCGGTGAGAATGGCGGTGCTGTATTTGTTGGGTGGCGGCGGGGGCGAGAATGGTTGAACAACCTTTTTTTTAGACCGATCGAGCCGCCCATGATATATATTAAGTAGTATAAGGATGCCTCATGCTAAACGAAATTACTCAATATATTGACGAAGTGAACCGTGCCTATCAAACCGGTAACGCTACCGAACACACATACCGTCCGGCGTTGCAACGGTTGTTGGAGAACATTGTAAGCAAACAAAATCTGTCACAACTGAAAAATTTGCGGTTTACCAACGAACCCAAGCGTATTGATTGCGGGGCGCCGGATTACATCGTTACCCGAAAAGACATTCCGGTCGGCTACATAGAGGCGAAAGATATCGGCGTAGACCTAAGCGGCGGCGCAGTAAAAAAACAATTCGACCGCTACAAAAGATCGCTTGATAATATCATATTCACCGATTATCTTGAGTTCCGCCATTATATTAACGGCGAACTTGTCAAAGATATACGCATTGCCGAGGTTAAAGGCGGTAAAATCGTACCGATTAAAGCGCACTTTGAACACTTTGAATTATTGATTAAAGATTTCGGCGGCGCCCATCCGCAAAGTATTGCATCCTCAGCCGACATTGCGAAAATGATGGCCGGCAAGGCGCGCCTATTGGCGGAAGTTATTGAGAATTCTTTTGAGAACGGCAATAATGACGGCGCGAACACGCTAACGGAGCAGTTGGAAGCGTTTAAAACCGTGTTGATACATGACATCAAGCCCAAAGAATTTGCCGACGTTTACGCTCAAACCATCGCCTACGGTCTGTTTGCCGCCCGCTTGCACGATGAAACGCCGGATACGTTTTGCAGAAGAAAAGCCGCCGATTTAATTCCCAAAACGAACCCGTTTTTGCGTAACCTCTTTGATACGATTGTCGGCATTAACCTTGATGACCGCATTCGTTGGATTGTGGACGATCTCGCGGACGCCTTTCGAGTCGCTAATATGGCCGAATTTGAGAAAGATTTCGGTGAACATACTCTACAAAACGACCCGATAATTCATTTTTACGAGGATTTTCTTTCGAGATACGACCCCAAATTACGCAAAAGCCGCGGCGTATGGTACACCCCGCAGGCAGTTGTTTCTTTCATAGTCCGCGCGGTGGACGATATTTTGCAAAACGAGTTCGACTTGCAGATGGGCTTGGCTGACACGTCGAAAACGACGATTACCGTAAATAACCGAAAAACGGACATTCACAAAGTACAACTTTTAGATCCGGCGACCGGAACGGGCACATTCCTTGCCGAAACGGTAAACCGAATTTACGACAAGTTCAAAGGCCAAGCCGGAAAATGGCAAAGTTACGTTGAAAAACACCTTATTCCGCGCATCAACGGTTTCGAGATACTAATGGCCTCATACACTATGGCGCACATAAAACTCGAACTGTTGCTTTCACAAACCGGATACAACGCAATCGACAATCAACGATTACGTATTTATTTAACCAACTCGTTAGAAGAGCATCATCCCGCTACAAATACGTTTTTTGCGCAGTTTTTGGCTCGCGAGGCCAACGAAGCGAATGAAATAAAACGTGATACGCCCATTATGGTTGTGATGGGGAATCCGCCGTATAACGTAAGCACTCAGAATAAAGGTCAATGGATTCAAAACCTTATAACCGATTACAAAAAGGATTTGAACGAACGAAAAATCAACCTTGATGATGATTATATCAAATTTATAAGATTCGGACAACATTATATAGAAAAAAACGGCGAGGGTGTTTTAGCATATATTTCAAACAACAGTTTTATAGACGGGATAACTCATCGCCGAATGCGAAAAACGCTGCTTGAAGCGTTTGATAAAATATATATTCTAAATTTACACGGTAGCGCGAAACAGAAGGAAGTATGTCCTGACGGAAGCAAAGACGAAAACGTGTTTGATATCCAACAGGGGGTATGTATAAATATTTTTGTGAAAACCGGACGAAAAGCAAAAAATTCTTTGGCAAAGGTCTATCACGCGGAACTCTTTGGGAAGCGTGAAGAGAAGTATGAATTTTTGTTGAAAAACAACCGGCGTACCGTTAAATGGCAATTGATAAAACCCGATAACGAATATTATTTCTTCGTTCCCAAAAATTTCGGGTATGCCGATGAATATGAGCGAGGTTTTAGGATAGAAGACTTGTTTCCGGTTTATAATTCAGGTGTGCAAACGGATCGCGACTCGCTTTTCATAGATGATGACAGAAAAACACTTGCCGACAGAATTAAGATTTTATTGTCAGGTAAATTTAATGATGAATTCAGGCAAAGGTTCCGTGTGGAAGATTCGAGTAGTTATAAACTTACCGAAGCGATGAACGGAACGTCATTTGACGATTCATTCATACAACGGATTGAATACCGACCGTTTGATAAAAAGTGGATTTACTACTCGCCGGAATTGATAAGCCGTCCGGCAAGTAAAGTGATGACGCATCTTTTGAACGGTGAAAATGTCGGTTTGATTTTTAAACGCGGTTTTACTGAAGACGCGCCCCCGGCGTTCATATCGGATTGCATTACGGAAAGAAGAACTTGGGCCTGTCCGGGTATGCAAGGTAGCGATTATGTTTGCCCTCTCTACCTCTATCCTACACCTAACAACATTTTGTCGAGCGAAACCCGTAAACCCAACTTAAACGAAACCGTCATAAATGAAATATCCCAACGAATAGGATTACAGTTTGTTTATGAGAAAGAAAAAAATCAAAAAAAATTCGCTCCTATCGACATTCTGGACTATATCTACGCCGTCTTACACTCGCCGACCTACCGCGAAAAATACAGGGAATTCTTAAAAATAGATTTTCCGCGCGTTCCATATCCGAAAAGCGCCCAACAATTCCGTACCCTTGTAAAATACGGCGAAAAACTCCGCCGATTGCATCTGTTGGACGGCGTAGAACCGAAAAAAGGCACGGCGGATTATCCTATAGCCGGTAACGACGAGGTCGAAACCGTCCGATATGAACCCGGCAAAACCGGTAAAGTTTGGATCAACGCCAAGCAATATTTTAATAACGTTTCAAAAGAAGCGTGGAATTTTTACATCGGCGGCTATCAGGTCGCACAAAAATGGCTAAAAGACCGGAAAGGCCGGAAGTTGGAATTTGAGGACATACAGCATTATCAAAAGATAATATCGGTATTGGCAGAAACGTCAAAGATTATGACGGAAATTGAAATTTAATTTTACAATGCCGCATTTCCACATAACATTAATATGGGTATTGGGTAGGAGCAAAAAAATGGTACAAAAAGATTCAGGTAGCGTTGAATACCCGCGTATCAACGAGCCGCAGTCGAGGCCGCTTGTCGTCGCTAACGGACGGGTAATCGATCCCGTTTCCGGTATCGACGGAACGCGAACTGTCGTTCTTGAGAACGGCGTCGTCAAGTCAATCACGGAGAAGCCATTTGTCAAGTCGTCAATAAAAGAACTTTTTCCAGAACGCGGGGAGGGTGACGTCGACATTATTGACGCAACCGGTCTGTGGGTAGTCCCCGGTCTTGCGGATATGCACGTTCACCTGCGTGAGCCGGGTAGGGAGGACAAGGAGACGATAGCGACGGGGGCGCAGGCGGCGGCGGCCGGAGGGTTTACCGCAGTGGCCTGTATGCCCAACACGAGCCCAGTGCTCGACGAGGCCTCCAAAATCCGCTATGTGATTCAACGCGGAGAGAGTTGCCCGTGCCGCATATATCCCATAGGCGCGATAACCAAGGCGCTGGAGGGGGAGGAGCTGGCCCCCGTAGGCGAGATGGTCGCGGCGGGCGCGGTCGCGGTTTCCGACGACGGGAAGCCGGTGGCCAAGGCAAACGTTATGCGCAACGCGTTCAACTACTCGAAATCGTTTAACATCCCCGTGATATGCCATAGTGAGGAGCCCGCGCTAAGCGCCAAGGGGCACATGAACGAGGGCACGGTGTCAACGAGGCTCGGCGTTCGCGGTATTCCCGTCGTCGCCGAGACCATCGCCGTTTCGCGGGACATTCTTTTGGCGGAGTACACCGGCGCGAGGGTGCACATAGCCCACGTGTCGACGGCCGGATCGGTGCGCCTCGTGCGTGAGGCAAAGCAACGCGGGGTCAACGTTACGGCGGAATCATGCCCGCATTACTTCACGCTAACGGACGAAGACATCGGCCACTACGACACGAACAAAAAGATGAACCCGCCCCTACGCACCGCCGCCGATAGGGAGGCGGTCATTGAGGGTTTGGCCGACGGGACGATAGACGCCATAGCAAGCGACCACGCCCCGCACGTTCCCGAAGAGAAGGACGTGGAGTTCGACAACGCGGCCTTCGGCGTAATCGGTATGGAAACGTCGCTTGGCCTAGTGTTGACCGTTTTGGTGCATAAAGGGGCGTTGACCCCGACGCGGATGGTAGAGAGGATGAGCGTGGCGCCGAACAAGATTCTGGGGCTGCCCGGCGGAACGCTCGCGGCGGGAACGCCGGCTGACGTCACGGTAATCGATCCGAACTTAAAGTGGACGGTCAATCCGGAGGTGTTTTTCTCCAAGGCGCGAAACTCGGCGTTCATAGGAATGGAACTCACGGGGGCGGTGTCTACAACGATATTCGGGGGACGGGCGGTTTACGTTAGAGCCGCGCGGCCATGATTCGCGCTTAAAACTCACAATCCGCCGTCGTCATCGTCGTCCTCCTTTTCCGCTTCCAAATCCTCCCGGATCCTCTCAAGCATCGCCTTCCTGCTGACCTCCGGGTCTACTCTCATTTGGGCGGCGTACGACTTTCGGTACGTATCGACGTTTGCGAACCCGCAACGCGTCGCTATTTCCTCCATGGCTATTTCCGGGTCGCGCATAAGTTTTTGCGAGTATTTTACGCGTTTGTAGGCCAACTGCTGATCGAAGGTGCATCCCAAATCGTTCTTCAGCGCCGCCGCGATCTTTTCCGCCGGGGTATTTATCGCCTTTGAGACGTCGTTTATTCCGAGATTCGCGTTTGACAATTGTTTTTCAATTTGCTCTATGACCGATTCCGTGAGCGGCGAGGCGCCGGCCGTCTCCGTTTTTATCTCCTTGGCCTCTTGACGGTGTGATAAAAACAGGTAAACCACGAATCCCATAAGGGCGAAGCCGGAGATGAACAGGGCGAAGATCAGCACGTATTTGAGCGCCGGCACGGCGTCTTTTATCAGCGCCGTTCCCCAGCGGCTTGGGCTGTAACGCGTGAAGCGTTCGGCGCCGGCCCACGAATAAAAAGTCTCTTCCCGGCCGTCGGCGTCCATAACCGAAACGTCGAACCCTATCTTTGGGGGCGGAAAATCGAAGTCCGACAGGACGGTGAACGGGATTGCCGCCTCCACCACGTACCCGTCGGGATTGACGGTCGTTTTCCATTCCGCCTCGTCCTTGAGCAGTTGCGTTATGCTGTCGGATTGGGCGTACTTGCCGTTTACGAACTCGCCGACGAAGAAGATGTTTCTGCCGCGCGGGCTGAAGCGTAGGCTACGATGATTGATGCCCGGGAAGACGGCGCGGTCGCGGTGCATGTCCAAGTGCAACTCCACGAAGTCGCCGCCGCTTACGGTGTTGTCCCGCACAAACGCGATGAAGTAGAGTTTGGTGCCCGTCCAAAGCAATTTGAAGAGCGTTTCCGTGGTGCCGCCGAGGATGCCGGCGCCGTCGACGCCGCTCCACTTCGACGTGTCGCAGTCGATCTTGAAGTCGTCGGCGGTCGTCAGCTGTTTGACGCGGTAGGAGCGCGGTTGCGCCGCCGGTTTGCCGCGCAACAGCGCCCACCTATGCGGCGTGGGCGGGGAGGATACGGTCAGCGAGTCGCCTCGGTAAAGTACGTAGCCGAACTGCAAGTGAGTTTGATCTTGATCGGGGATGCCGGCGCAGTTCCACGTCGCCTTATACGGCGGGGAGGCGAGAACGGCGAGGGTGTCCGTTTGCCCCCGCGAGTGGCGGACGAAAAGTAGCGCGGAGTCTATGGGGATCATGGGTTCTATCTCGTAGTCGACGGGGCATTCCGTTATTACATAGCGCGGCGCCGGGGATATGATTTTGGCGCTGTCGGCTATGACCGCCTTGAGGCGTGAGGTCGGTTCGGGCGTTCCTTGGGTTTGCGCGGGTCGCGCCGTATCGCCGGACGAAGCGGCGCCCGGTCTTAGGATGACAAGCTCGCGTTGGAGGGTAGGCGCGGGCGTTTGGGCGTTGGCGGCGCTTATGCCGCAAACGCAGACGGTACAGGCGGCGCCGATAACGCGGGGAAGTATTCCGCGGACGGCGAATAATCGGGCGAGTGAATAATTTACGTTTTGCATGGTATTCGTGAATATATATAATGCCGAAGCCGATTTGTTAATATCAAAATCAAAAACATCAATTTCGTACCCGCGCCGTGTATTATATTTATCGGTTTGGAAGCGATACAATCAAGAATCGGAGGTTGTCGCCTATGAAAAAAAACAAATATATACCCGTCGCCCTCACGCTATTAAGTACGTTGGCGCTGACGTCGACCGGTTGCGTCAAGTCTGACAAACCCGCCGCGGCTTCCGCCAAGATCAGCGTGGTAACGACCAATTTCCCCCCATACGACTTCGTTCGCGCCGTAGCCGGCGATATGGCGGAGGTCACGATGTTGCTCCCGCCCGCCTCGGAATCGCACTCGTTTGAGCCGCGCCCGCAAGACATATTAAAAATTCAAAAAAGCGGCGTGTTCGTCTACACCGGAGGCGAGTCGGACGCTTGGGCGGAGAAGATAATGGGGTCTATAGACTCACCCAAGATGAAGGTCGTAGCCATGCTCAAGTGCGTGGACGCCGTTGAGGAGGAGATCGTTGAGGGAATGGAAGAAAAAAAGGGAGCGGGAGGGGACAAAAAGGGCGGTGGGGAAGAGTCCGAATACGACGAGCACGTTTGGACGTCGCCGCGCAACGCGAAATCAATCGTAAAAAAGATAACCGAAACGTTATGTGAAGTTGATCCCGCGAACGCCGATACTTACCGGCAAAACACGGCGGCGTATCTGTCCGAACTCGACGAGCTTGACGCGAGGTTTAAGGGTGTGGTCGACGGCGCCGCCCGCAAAGTTGTCGTGTTCGGTGACCGTTTCCCGTTCCGCTACTTTGCCGACGCCTACGGGATCAAGTATTTCGCGGCCTTTCCCGGTTGCGCGACGGAAACGGAGGCGAGCGCTAAAACCGTCGCGTTTTTGATTGAAAAGGTGAAAAAAGAGAAAATTCCCGTCGTATTTCACATTGAGCTTTCCAACGAAAAGATGGCGAACACAATAAGTGAGGCTACGGGCGCGAAAGTGCGCTTGTTGCATTCCTGCCACAATGTAACGAGAGCGGACTTTTTGGCGGGCAAAACCTACGTTGACTTCATGTCCGCCAACGTAGACGCGTTGCGGGAGGCGTTGAAGTAACAATGGCTCTTATCGCCTGTCAGAACGCGTCATTCGCATACGACGGCGCTCCCGCCGTCAGTGGGATCAACTTCGCCGTCGGCGTCGGTGATTATTTATGCGTCGTAGGGGAAAACGGTACCGGCAAGAGCACGCTTATCAAGGGACTGCTTGGGCTCTTGTCCCCGTGTTGCGGTAGTGTTGTGACGGGCGACGGGCTTAAACGGAATGAAATCGGCTATCTGCCGCAACAAACGGCCGTTCAGAAGGATTTTCCCGCGGGCGTCTACGAGGTCGTGCTTTCCGGACGCCTCGCCTCACGGGGGATACTGCCGTTTTATTCTCGCGCCGACAAGGCGGCGGCGGATGAGAATATCCGTCGTTTGAACATTGAATCGTTGCGCAATCGTTGTTACCGCGAACTGTCGGGGGGGCAACAGCAACGCGCACTTTTGGCGCGGGCCCTCTGCGCCACGAAAAAGCTGTTGTTGCTCGACGAACCGGTCGCCGGGCTCGACCCCATAGCCACGCAGGAACTTTATCGCCTCATCGAGTCAATCAACAAAGACGGGCTAACCGTGGTTATGGTCTCCCACGACATTCGTAGCGCCGTAACGTTCGCGAGCCATATCTTGCATCTTAACAAGACGCAGGTATTTTTCGGCGCGACGGAAGAATATTTGAACTCCGCTATCGGCAAATCTTTTATAGGAGGTAAACGCGATGGTGATTGATACGTTGCGAGATATGTTCTCATACGCGTTTCTTGTACGCGCCGTGGTAATCGGCTTGCTTGTCTCGCTTTGCGCCGCGTTGCTCGGCGTCAGCCTCGTGCTGAAACGCTACTCG
>LIUJ01000205.1:10027-14645 GCA_001462255.1 Fibrobacteria bacterium GUT77
CTACTCGATGATCGGCGACGGCCTCTCCCACGTCGGATTCGGCGCACTGGCGATTGCCACGGCGTTGCACGCCGCGCCGCTCGCGATATCTATTCCCATAGTGGTGCTGGCGGCGTTCCTGCTTCTGCGCATAAGCGAAAACGGCAAAATCAAAGGCGACGCCGCTATCGCGTTAATATCCACAAGCTCGCTTGCCGTCGGCGTATTGATAGTGTCTATGACTACGGGAATGAATACGGACGTATGCAACTACATGTTCGGCAGCATTTTGGTAATGAGCAAGGGCGACGTAACATTATCAATAATCTTAGCGGCCGTCGTGTTGACGATGTTTGTCCTTTTTTATAATAAAATATTCGCGGTAACGTTTGATGAGAATTTCGCCAAGGCCACCGGCGTAAAGACCGGTCTATATAATATGATGATAGCGTTCCTGACGGCAATCACCATAGTGTTGGGAATGAGAATGATGGGGGCGCTGTTGATTTCCAGCCTAATCATCTTTCCGGCGCTTACGTCTATGCGGTTATGCAAGAGATTCATGAGCGTAACGATATGTTCGGCGATAGTATCGGTGGTCTGCTTTTTCACCGGCGTGGTAATATCATACGTTAAGGCGACGCCGACCGGGGCGAGCGTGGTGATAGTGAACATTATCGCGTTTTTGCTCTTTTGGTTGATCGGCGTCGCCAAGAGGTCTAAATCGGTTCACGGGTAATATGTTAAATGCTCTGGATTGCTTCGTTGCGCTCACAACTTGTTTATCTCGGCGAAGCCAATGACCGTCATTGCGAGGAGCGAAGCGACGAAGCAATCTCGTTACTTTAACAATAGAGGTCTCAATGAAAACTAAATTTATCCTTATAACAACGTTCTGTTTAATAATAGTGATGTTTGTATTGATAAGCTGTTCCAAGAACAAATCGGAACGACTGTCGGCGCGGGAATTGGCGCTACTGTCGGAAATGGAATCGGCGACGCAATCGACTTCGTCGTCAACGGTATCAACATCAACGCCGGCATTAATACGGGAATCGATACCGACCGAGCAATCCGACGCGAATAAAAAGAAAGCGCGGGCGTCAAGCGACATCGTTGAAATTAGGGAAAAGATGTTCATCGCCCAAACCAACGAGATCTATATCAACAAAAACGACTACATAGGCAAGACGATAAAGTACGAGGGTCTTTTCGATCAATCGGCGTGGAGGGGAAATGGCAGGACCTACAACTACGTAATCCGCTTCGGCCCCGGTTGCTGTCCCGGCGACGCGTCGGCGGCGGGATTTGAGGTGGTTTGGGACAGGGGATACCCCAAGAAAAACGATTGGGTGGAAGCCGTTGGAGTGTTGGAGGAGTACGACGACGGCGGGTTGCAAAGTCTCCGCCTCGCCCTAACGTCGTTATCTGTGTTGGCCAAACGCGGCAAGGAGAGAGTGACGCAGTAGAAGCGTGCGCGTATCAACACAACGTATGGTTACGAAATCTTGCGCGGGGACGCCGGAATTTATTATATTAGATTAAGAGGGGTGTCTATCGAAGAAACGCTGGCCGTCCAAGTGATGGTTTGCGCGGAATTGCCGGACAGCGAGTTTCTACTGAAAGCGCTTATGCCGGGTATTGACGAAGATACGGCAAAGAGAGTGCTGACGATTTTGAATGGCGGAGTAGACGATAAATTGAGCTATTGGGCTGAAGTAGTGCTCGGCAATGTTTGGGAGTGGGTCGGCGATTGGTACGACAGGTACTATTATAAGGACGCTCCCCTGAAAAACCCGATGGGGCCCAGGTACGGAAACGAGCGGGTATGTCGCGGGTGCGGATTCAACTCCGCGGAGGGCGTTTGCAGGTTGTCTTTGCGCAATTACAACAAACCGAGCGGCAGGACGATATACCTTGGGTTTAGGCTGGTATTGCAGTAACGAGGCCGAAAAATTCGGCAATTTTAAAATAATTAAAAAAAAAACCACACCGGTTATTCACAAAAATTATTTTATACCGTGTGGGGGGTAGAGGAAAACAATAAACCCGGTTTACGGAGAGGGTGATTTTTTACATTAAAAAAAGCAGGAGCGGTCAATGTCAAAGTATGTCGTCGCGTTCATTACGCAGGGAAAGAGGGTACAGCTTCGTCACGCTATAGTGGAGGGCGAAAATCGAGATTCCGCGCTTAGGCGCTTTTTTACCGAGAGCGCCGGCGAAAATTACTCAAACGACGAGCACGGGTTTTTATACTTCAAAGAGGATTTTTTTGACGAAAACAACCCCGCCGGAAGCATTATTGAGCTTGAGTAATAAGCCGAAAGACCGCGTAGCCGCGCCGGTTTGTGTGGGAGGTTGCGTCTTTCCCCCTTGCCTTAGTGGAGTTATATGGCCGCATCATCATCTATAGGTATATGCTTTGGCTCGTCCGCCGTTATGGTCGCCGAGCTCTTTTCTGATGCCGACGGAATCCCGCGGCTCGGGCGCGTGGAGTCTACGAGCCACGAAAGCAACCCGCGCAAGGCCTTTTTGAGCCTGCTCGACCGCTTCGACGTAGGCGCCTACGGCTACGGCATGTTCACCGGACGCAAGTTCCGCAACCTCGTGAACGCCCCCTCCATAACCGAGCCGGAGAGCGTAGAGTACGCGTTACGCCTCCTCAAAGAGACCGGAAAGTACACAACCGGCAAACCCGGCGCGGTAGCCAGCCTCGGTTCGGAGAACTTCATCGTTTACGCCTTAGGCGGCGACGGTATGATAAGCTCCGTAGAAACCGGCAACAAGTGCGCCAGCGGCACCGGAGAGTTTTTTTTACAACAGCTTAGGCGGATGAACGTCTCCGTAAAGGAGGCCGTGGAACTCGCCGCCAACTCGGAGGAGTTCAAGGTATCGGGGCGTTGCTCGGTCTTCTGCAAGAGCGACTGCACACACGCCCTAAATAAAAACATCCCCATAGGGCGGGTCAGCGCCGGGCTTTGTAGGATGATGGCCGAAAAAATTTTGGATTTATTGGAAAAGGTGCCGAACAAGAGGATCATCGCGACCGGCGGGGTCACCCACAACACCGTCATTATGGATATGCTTAGGCCCCATGTAGACGAGCTCTACATCCCGGAGTTCGCCGACTGTTTTGAGGCGGTGGGCGCGGCCTTCTACGCGCTTATCAATAAAACGCTGCTCGGATTGGACAAAGAGCGCGTATTTGTAGACGGCGGGACGTCGTTCTCGCAACTTCCGCCCATAGAGATGGGGAGGCCGCTCGTACGGTTTGAGGATATTGAGATACAGAGCGCGAACGCCGGCGATGAGCTGATACTTGGGCTCGACGTGGGGTCGACCACGACAAAAGCCGTAGCGTTGCGCACCAAAGACGACGCCATAGTCGCGTCCATATATTTGAGGACAAACGGAAACCCCGTGCAGGCCTCCCGCGAGTGTTATACGGAATTGCTAAAACAGATCACCGTTCCCGTCAATATAATAGGATTAGGCACCACTGGATCCGGCCGCCAAATCGCCGGGCTTCACGGCGGTACAGACGGCGTCATAAACGAGATTATCGCCCACGCCGCCGCCGCCGCCCACTTCGACAAAGAGGTGGACACCATCTTCGAGATCGGCGGGCAAGACGCCAAGTACACGTATCTGACCAACGCCGTAGCCTCCGACTACGCGATGAACGAGGCCTGCAGCGCCGGCACCGGATCATTTCTTGAGGAATCGGCGGGGGAGACGCTCGGTATCAATTATAAGGAAATAGAGGGCATAGCGATAAAGAGCAAACATCCGCCCAACTTTAACGACCAATGCGCCGCCTTCATAAGCTCCGACATACGCACGGCCTCGCACGAGGGGGTGGCAAAGGAGGACATTGTAGCCGGGCTCGTGTACTCCGTGTGCATGAACTACGTAAACCGCGTAAAAGGCCAACGCAGCGCCGGCAACAAAATATTCATGCAGGGCGGCGTGTGCTACAACAAGGCCGTGCCGTTGGCAATGGCCAACCTAATCGGCAAGGAGATAGTCGTCCCGCCCCACCCGGGATTAATGGGGGCCTACGGTGTAGCGCTTGAAGTTAAGGATAGGATAGAGAAAAAATTGTTGCAACCGTCGTCGTTCGATTTAAAAGCGCTCGCGGAGAGGAAAGTATTATACGGAAAACGCTTCGTATGCGCCGGAGGCGCCTCGCACTGCGACCGCAAATGCGAAATCAACATGATGATTATCGACGGCAAAAAATTCCCGTTCGGCGGGGCCTGCAATAAGTATTATAATATGATTCACCACGTACAATTTGAAAAGGGAATTTACGACAACGCGGCCGTACGCCAACGCATGGCGTTCAACGATTTCGCGGCGGTGTCGGCGGATCAGGCCGTTAGCAACGGTGTCAATCGGCAAGGTAATGTTGTTGATGATTCTACGGGATTGCTTCGTCGCTTCGCTCCTCGCAATGACATCAATACTTGCGATAAAGTTAGTCAAGACCAAGGTATCAATGCCGATACCGATAATAGTCATTGCGAGCGAAGCGAAGCAATCCAGCCTCGCAATGACATCAATACGCGTGATAAAGTTAGTCAAGACCAAGGTATTAATACCGATACCGATAATAGTCATTGCGAGCGAAGCGAAG
>LIUJ01000205.1:14830-17072 GCA_001462255.1 Fibrobacteria bacterium GUT77
TATCTCGCCGTAAGGCAATCTCGACGGTTAATAAGAGTATTAATAAAACAACAAAGCGAATAGGCATAAACAGAGCGTTCTTAACAAACACGTTCTACCCGCTATACTCTACGTTCTTCAAAACGCTCGGCCTCGAAATAGTCTTATCGCCGAACGTCAGCCCGGACGGTATAAAACGCAAACGTTCCTCATTCTGCTACCCCGGGGAAATCGCCCACGGCGCGTTACACAGCTTGTTGTTGACGGAACCCGATTTTGTTTTTCTCCCCAAGCTCGTGGAACTTTTCGTGGATGGAATGCCCGACCGCCGCAAGGAACATCAGTGCACCTGCTTACTGTTGCAATGCGAACCTTATTACCTCAAAAGCGCCTTTAAGGATTTATTGCGAAAGACAAAACTCGTCTCTCCCGTGATAGATTTCTCAAAGGGATACGAGAGCATGAACGAGACCTTCGCCGACATCGCGGTGGAATGCGGATGTACGCGAAGCGCCGGTCTTGAAGCCTACGCCGCCGCCCTCAAAGCGCAACGCGCGTTCATTGCCGAATTGCGCAAACGCGGCGCGGAAATACTCAAAGAGTTGGAATCCGACCCGAAACGCACTGCGGTAGTCCTCTTCGGACGCCCCTACAACGCTTTCGCCGACGAGGGCAACCTCGGCATTCCGGGAAAATTCGCGTCACGCGGCGTTACCGTAATACCGTGGGATATGCTCAATTACGACGACGAGCCCTGCAACATGGAAATGAACTGGGCGATGGGGCAAAACATACTGCGCGCCGCCAAAGTCGCAAGCCGCCACCCGCAACTCTTCGGCGCCTATATCACCAACTTCAGTTGCGGCCCCGACTCATTTCTCGTCGGCTACTTCCGCGACATAATGAAAGAAAAACCGTCGTTGACGCTTGAACTCGACAGCCACACGGCCGACGCCGGCGTGAACACACGCATAGAGGCCTTTTTGGACATAGTCGCCCGCTATAGGGCGCTTAGCATTGCACCGGGCGCCGAGGCTCCGTTCCAAAAGGCGTTTATAGACTACTCCGGCAAAAAACCGATGTTCGTAGCCTCCGACGGCACGAGAGCGTCGCTCAAAGACAAGAGGGTGCACGTGCTCTTCCCCTCCATGGGATCCCTCACAAGCGAAATTTTCGCCGCGGCCTTCGACGGGGCGGGGATCAACGCCTCGGCCATACCCGTCTACGATACCGAAGTCCTCAAAGTCGGCAAAGGGCATAGCTCATGCAAAGAGTGCCTGCCGCTGATTCTCACTACCGGCGGATTATTGCATTACTTGACTACGCGCCGCAATAAGGATGAATACCTCGTCTACTTCATGCCGACAAGCGGGGGCAACTGCCGCCTATCGCAGTACAACGTTTACATCCGCAGCGTATTGGAAAAGAAGCGCGTAAAGGACGTAACGCTGCTGTCGTTGACAAATGAGAACGGTTACGCCGGGCTTGAGGTTAAGGATACTTTAAACGTGATGAAAGGCGCCGTCGTCGCCGATGTCATGGAGGATATCAAAAACGCCCTTAGCGTGTTGGCGAAAGACAAGCCGTCCGCGATGAAAATCTTTCATGAGGAGTGGGAACGGATATTGTCGCTGTTCCGCACCGGCAAAACCGCGCCTCTGTATAAATTATTGGCCGACGTAGCCGCGAAACTCAAAGCCATTCCCATAAAATATCCGCTGCGCGAGGCCAAGGTCATTTCTCTGCTCGGTGAAATTTTTGTGCGCCGAGACTATTTTGCCGCACAAGACTTGCTCGAACGCTTGGAAAAACGCGAGATAATAGTAAAGCGCGCCCCCCTCTTCGAATGGCTCGAATACTGCGATTGGAACGTGGAAAACGGCATCTTTGAGGCGGACTTCGGCTTAATGGGAAAGCTTGAGTTCAAAATACGGCGGATGTTGCAACTGCGTATCGAGAAAAAGGTAAAAGAAGCTCTCGCGAAGTCGGGACTCTATACGTATGAGCTGACCGAAATGGACAAAATCATTAAATACGGGCGGGAATTTTTTGATCCCCGCTTGACGGGAGAGGCCATTCTCGTAGCCGGGACGTTCTTTAAGGACATTTTACACACCACTCACGGGACGATACAGATAGGCCCATTCGCCTGTATGCCCACGCGGGTAGTGGAGGCCGTGCTCACCGCCGAGGCGACCGTAGACAACAAAAAAATGTTGGATAAAAGAGTAATAGGCGACAATCACGCCGGAGACGGCGTAAC
>LIUJ01000205.1:17420-17786 GCA_001462255.1 Fibrobacteria bacterium GUT77
ACACAGATTTTGGGACTGTCTCACCGTAAATTGATTATTTTATATGACTAAGGAGGTTCAAACTTATGAAACCGAAGAAAACGCTTGCCGCCCTCACGGCGTTGTGGGTGCTTTTGGTTCTTTTGGAGGGGGCCTCCTCCATAATCCGCCGTTGGTATACCCGCAAGGTGGGCGCCGCCGTGCGTACGGTTAGCGGGGTGATAGGCTTTGGTAAGATGGCCGCGATGATCGTTTTGGCGGTCTCCAACGTGTTGCTCTTTCTGCGGCACGTAGACGACAACGCGGGCGGCTACGCCGGCGCCGACCGGTGAGGTTGATATGCCCAAAAACGAAAACATCGTCTACTTAGACAACAACGCCACCACC
>LIUJ01000206.1:0-3875 GCA_001462255.1 Fibrobacteria bacterium GUT77
TCCAGCCACACGCGGATTGTGTCGTTTTCGCCGGAACCGGAAGCGCGGAAGCCGTTAGTTGATATTTTGTTTTTAATCTCATCCGCCGAGTTAAGTATGATGTTCCATGGGATCAAAGGCTCGCCCGAACCGCCTTTCAGGCTAAGGCTGGCGTGGTACCAGCGCGAATTCGTGGAAGGACTGGCCTTTATTGCCGTGGCCCGATAATCCGAAGGTATTTTCATGTAAAGGGATTCCGGATCGTTGGATACGGGTACAAAGTTGTAAAGGGTATCCGGCATATCAATGACAAACCTCTGCATATCGGCAGATGAATAATCAAAACTTGGATTCTTACCAAGGACTTTCGGATCGCCATAGGTATTATTAGCCCTAATACCATCAAGGTTGGTGTTAGCTACGTTATCCGCGAAGACGCGGAAGATCACGTCGTACACCGAGGTATTGCTGCGCGCTTCGCCGTCCACGCTTATTGAGCCGCCTCTTCCCGGAGACTTAACGCCGTTGACGTTAGGATTCAAAATTGTAGTCGTGGGTATGTCGCCGTCCGGGTAGATGAATATGTCGTGGCAGTAGTATTGGACATTGCCAACCTTGTCCGCAAGCCGTATCCACAGGGGCAGCCGGTAGATGCCCGACTGTCCGGTATCGTTACGCGCCATCTGCCGCGGGTAATTGTCGGCGACGCTGTACTTCCTGCCCTTAACCCAAATATCGCCGCTTGAGTACAGCTTTAGCCCTCCGATTTGCGAGTTCGGGGCAATATTCGTATTAGTGTAATCGTCTTGATCGTAGGCGGGTATGGAGGATCCCCACTTGTTGGGAATCTCCATGCGCCAGTCGTAAATATTGGGGCTGTTTATGACGAAGCCCGTGGGCTTGCTCTTTCCGCCCAGTTTGAACCACGCGTTGCCCTTGGCATCGTTATCAGCGGTCGCCCTGTAATCGGCAATATCATCCATCAAATAGTTGCGCACCTTGGGCGTCGCAATTAACTTCGCGATTAAGTCCGCTTTTTGCGCCGCGGTTAAGCCCGTGATTTGCGCCGCTGTCGTTAAGTTCTTTATGTCCGCGGGCAAAGCTGTGGTGAACTTAAGGATTAATGCCGCGAGTTGCGTATCGTTTAGACCCCCGATGAATTGCCCTATAAGTTTGTCTTCCCAGGCCTTTAATGTAGCCCTTGTCGGGACTACGGGCACGGTATTTGAGGGCGTGACAGCGCCCACGTCCAGGTAGCCAAGGTGGAACCACATCTGATCAATGCCGCTTTCGTCGCCTGAGCTGCCGCCTTCACCGGGCAAGTCGCCGGTCTCGCCCGTGATTACCGCCGCCTCGCCGCCGTTTACTATTACGGAAGCGAAGTCCGAGCTTTCCGAATCAATGCCTTTGCCCGTGTACTTGCTCTTGGACTCTTTTGCCGGCAGGGTAAATCTTGCCCACGGCTCCGTGTTGTCCAGGGTAAAGTTCTTTGTTACCTTATACTCGTTCCCCGCCATGTCATACACGGCGACTTCAAGGCTGTAACGCCCGTCTTTATAACCGGCGGCGGAAATCGAGGCAGTCCAATATTGCTCCCGGTCTCCCTGATTGATGTTTGGAGTTTGAGACGTATTAACAGAATTTTTCAGCGTAACTTTTTTCGCCGGGTCCGTTTCCAGGCTTGAGCATGAGCCTACTACCGCGCCGGCCGCGTTCTTGATTTGCACCACCACTTTCGCGAAGCGGTTGTTGTCCTTTACAGTTCCGTTAAACGAGAAATTCGCGCCGGAGGGATTTATTTTTGTTGAAATAAAATTCGCCATTTCGTTTACGCCCGTCAGTTCGGGGTCTTTCTTGTCGTAAATAAAGTACAGGTAAGCCGAGCTGGCGGGGTTGCCGCTGGCGTTCGGGTTCCAAGGATCTAAGGCGGGACTTACCGGCTGCACGTAAGACGCGTCTTTGGCGCGCAACTGTATGCAGTACAGGCCTTCGGCGGCGGCCAATTCGTCCTGAGTAAGCGGGGTTCCGGCCTTCGAGGGGTCGCGTCCGCTAAGATCAAGATCGCCGGGAGCCTGGCCAAGAAGGTTCTTGGTCCAGTTTTTCTCGGTGTATGTGTTACCCGGAGTACCCGCCAACTCGTCGTTCCCGGACGCGTCTCTAAACACGGGCCTCCAGGTTTCTATTGTATCCCATTTGCCCGTGGTCCAGTTCCATTTCCACACCTGGCTTTGCAGCCCGCGTATGGCGCTGATTTTGTCCTTTACGCTGCCGCTGATTCTAAGGTTGTCGCTTGATAGGCGGTTGATGTTATTATCCGGAGGCAGTTTGCCGTCTACAAGCGGGCTGCCTTCCAGTATAAAGTGTTCCGGCTTGCGGGTATCGCCGGGGCCGACGGTATTTTTTTCATCCTCCGGGTCGATAGTCGGGTTGGTAAATGTAATTTCCGGCGAGGATACGTCTTTTGTGAAGGTCCATTTTTCCTGCTCGGACTGGTTTCCGGCTTGATCCCTGGCGATTATTATAACGTCGTAACTGCAGCCGTCAGGGAAGGCGGTGTTATCGGCGAACATTGCTCTGGTAACGGAGTATGTCCAGTTAAGCGTAACATCGTCGTCATGGTAGGTGGTACTAACCGTCGGGTCATAAGCCGGGCTGTATGTTGCGGCATTCATCGGAATGTATGTTGCGTTCTGAATGTTGATAGTATCGCCTTTACGGTCTCCGTTAATGGCGGCATTACTGTCAATTTCGCCGTTAACCGTCTTACCGGTCTTCGTATCCACTACGCGCAGCAACATTTCTTTCAGGTTGGCGTCTTTCGCCTGTCCTTTAATTATAAAAACAGGATCGTTCTGCAGATCGGCCCTGCCGAACACCGCGTAATTTATCGGAATATTGTCTTTATCCGTTACAGTAATACTGCCTGCCTGGGGCGGTTGGGAGTCAATCCTGAAAGCGATTGTCTCATAACTGGTGTTCTGAACGCCCGACGTGTCGGCGATTTCGATCACTATTGTGTGCACGCCGTCCGGAAGCGGGGTTCCCGCCTTAGTTCCGTTATTGGTAAGGTAAATTTCCCAGCGGATATTCTTGCCGGAGCCGTCCAAATCGGCCGGCTCGCGGGCCTTGGCATCCATATCGGACTTAAAGCCGGTGACGACGCCGTTGGCGTCACGGGAAGCGACAGGCGAGTAATCTATCCAGTACCTGAAAGTGCCGGGCACAGGATCAGCCGTAGGATCATAGTCATTTACGTTACTTGCGTCGAATAGAACGGCAATATCGGATTCTTCGTCTTCAAAAGAACCCTTTAATATTGGCACTTCCTCCCTATTAGCCTCATAAGTGATGGTAGAGAGGGATTTACTGTACAGCTCTGAATGTCTGTCGTTAGCCGGGGGCGGCATGGCGGGTCTTGACCACCAGTTATCCGAAACCTTGCTCTTGCCTTTATCATTGTCAATGTTGGTAAAGTTGATCTTTGGCGGCGTCGTGTCCTTAATAAAGTTGATCATGGCGGAAGCGGATTTGCCGCTAAAATCATAGGCTGTAATGGTAAAGCTGTGCATACCGTCGGTCAAATTATTGAAGTTTGTTATTAGGTTATTCGCTACATCATTTGCCGTTATATTAATAGGCACATTTGTAGGAGGCGTCGAAGGAGGATCGGGTCTTACATTAGTCAGCGGGTAAGGCTTGCTTGAGTCGTTGTCCACGTAGTATTCAAAATAGAATTGTTTAGTCCCACCTGCGAGATTGTGAGTCTTGTTGTAATACTCCATGGTAGCAAGGTTTGTGTCTTCCATAAAACCGATAAGGTTAAAATTATTGGCAAAAGTAGTAGTGCCGAATGTCTGTCCCTGTGTCGGGTTGTCAATCTTTACAACAGGCGGCTT
>LIUJ01000206.1:4023-4505 GCA_001462255.1 Fibrobacteria bacterium GUT77
GCGTCGTAAACAAAGGAATACTTCTTCCACCTTGACACGCGGTAACTTTCATCCGAACCGGAACCAATCGTGCCCGTCGCGCCGGGATTTTCCGCGCCGGAATTGAATCCCGCGCCGGTTCCGTCCGGCCTCAGTTTGTTCACGGGCGAATCAACGGCCCTTATTATGTAGTGCTTTTTACCGTCATCAATAGTGGCAAAATCTGCGGAAAATTGCGTTTTAAGGTCTATGCTCAGGCTTAGGTATCTGCCCTGTTTGCCGAGTCCTGTTCCTGTTATACTGTCGCCTGCTTTCGCGGGTATTGTTACCGGGCCTGTATAGCCGTAAGTCGATAATGAAGGGGCCGTGGCGGAGGTTAACTGAGCGTTCAAAATTGCGTCTAACGCTGCGTCGGACGGGCTGCCGGTCTCACCATCCGGGGCGAACCATACCTGTACCGAGCCGGGCCACAGAGAATTCTCGCCGAAGCCGTTATTCTCATA
>LIUJ01000207.1:0-14701 GCA_001462255.1 Fibrobacteria bacterium GUT77
GGCGTTCCCCGCGTTTAAAAGCAATTTCTTGGCCTTGCCTTGGAAGCCCGGTATGTTTACCGTAATGTCCGCCTCAGTCTTAGGATGCTTGTTGACGATCAGCAACGACCTCTTCTTGCCGTCAAGCGTGTAATAACTCGACACGCGGTCGTTTCCGGTATTCGACTCCAACAGCGACCCGCGACCTAAACTGTGGCTCGCCATTTTGAACGCCCAATACGACGGGCGCGGCACATTGTCGCCGTCCGGCGCTCCGACACGGGAGAGGTAACCGTAGTCGCCGCCCTCCGGAGTTATGCTGTTGTGAACGTCCCAGTAAGACGCCTGCTCTATGTTGTGGTGCGTGAGCATACCCAAATAATCGGCCACAAAGAGAGCGTTGACGATACCCAATGTCTGGGGCCCCGGTTTAAAGTCCACCGAGTTCCATTCCGTAAGCCAAACCTCGTACTTTTTACCCGCGACGCCGCTATTCTCAAGTTGCTTCCGCACGCCCGGCAAAATCTCGTTTAGCGTCTGCGGCGCGGCCAAGAGCCCCGCGTCGTTCTCCTGACCGGTGCCTTGCGGGTAGTGGTGGACGTTTACGCCGTCAACCACGTCTTTAAGTTGCTCAAATGTCCTATGGTTCCAATCGCCCTCAAGCATCCACACGGCCGTAACGACTATACTGGGATCCACTGCCTTCATCTGCTTTGCGAACTCCCGCGCGCGCTTACCGTACTCCTCCGGCGTGCAGTGGTTGGCGTGCCAATCACCGTATAACTCGTTACCTATTTCCCAATACTTCACATTCGCCTTCTTGACCTTGTTTACATGGTTTACCCACTTGGCCGCTTCCTCCGGCGTACCGGTACCGAAGTTGACCGTAATCATCGGCGTCGTGTTCGTCTTTTTGCAAAACTCCAAAAATTCGTCAATATCAACCATCCAATCCTTCTTCTTGAGCACCTCTTCCCAATGATCCTCGTCGGCGCGCAACCCGCCGGGATAACGCAAAACATGATGATTGACATCTTTTACGTACTTTTCAGTCTCCGGACGCAACAAGTCGCCGTCCCACAACGCGACATTTATTCCAAAGAGACCCTCGTTTATCTTTTTCGTGACCTCTTTGTCGCTACCCGTAATCGTCACGGCGACCTTGGCCGGATCCTCCTTCACCTTAGCCACTCTATCGTTGGTAAGCCTCACGTTGTCAACCTTATATGTGCCCCGTGATCCCTCGCCGGCCGGCTTAAAATCGAGCACGGTAACGCCGTCAAGGTCAAACTTGCCGTTCTGCACCGCTTCCGGCGGTTGGTAGTAGGGGAACTTTGAAAAATTCTTAAACGGAACGATAACCTCCGTCCACCCCTTGTTTCCGCCCGCCGGAGCTATAAATATCTCATTGCCCTTGTCTTGAACCTGAACGGTTATAGGCTGGTACGGTTTATCCGTGTAGAAGTCAAACTTCAACCCCCAGTGCTTCGTCCAGTCCCGCTGTTCGGCGGAACGGTTCTGATCCCTATAGTTGAAGAGCACGTCTACCCAGTCGCCAAGTCTATAGGTAATTTCAATAGCCTTGCTACCGCCGTTCGGAGCGCCCGAAGCGGAGTACTTGAACTCTACCTCCGACTTAGGCCCGTTGGACGACTCCCACTTTTGGTCGGCCTCAGACTCAAAATCGTGCAACTTAACATCCGGGGCGTTGGACTTAAACGCGTTCCAGTAATCCTCCGGATTCACATAACCCGGAATCTCCTCTATAAAAGAAACGTCCTTCACATAAAAATTGACCGGCTCGCCCTCCGCGACCTTGTTCTCGCCCTTACCTACGGAGAAACGCACCTCTTGTATCTTCGCCCAGTCAATCTTTCCGGAAATCTCCGCGTTCTTGCTGTCGTCCCAGTATAAACCCTCCGGCCTAAAAGAACGGATGGGCACCATATAATACTTCCATGTAGGCTCAATTTTGGTAATATCCGCGAGCAACACCTTTGTCTGCACCTTGACCTCAACACCGGCGCTATTCTTACCCTGATTGTCCAAGAGACCTATGCCGACGTTGCCCACCCCCTCGCCGCCGCGCCCCCAAAACGCTATACCGGCCGCCTTCGCCGTCCGAGCGTTTGTCAGGTTGGCGAACTTGCCCTCACCCAAAGAAATCGTGACGCCGGAGTATTCGTTGCCGTCCATGTAATTCGCGAAAATCGACGCGCCGGACTTAGTCTTCTGAACCTTGAAAGCGGTCTTACCGCCGTAAACGTATGCAAAACCGACAGGATCGCCGCCGACAACAACCTTATCGGTCTCCTTAACGGCGGGTTTGCTCGCTACGGGAACATCTTCGAGCACTTCGTCCCTATCGTCCCAATACTTAACATCCTCAACCTCTTTGGCCTCAAAAACATTGCTAACGATAAAGATATCGTCGACCCAAACGCGGAAAGACGGGTTTTCATTCTTCTTGATCTCTATACGAAACTCGCAAACCTTGTCCCATTGAAAAGGTTCGGGCACCTCAACTTTTTTCTTGGCATCCCAAAAAACGCCGCGCTTGCCGAAATCTACGAGTGGGATGCTAACAAGCGTCCAATCCTTTTTAATACCGCCGTAGTTGTTGATCGGGAGGCGCACAACGGTTTTTTTACCGTCGCCGTTTTCGTCGTCAACGAGCGCCGCCCAGGCAATCTCGGCACCGTTATTTCCCTTAACCCAAAACTGCAACGCGCCGGCGTTGAAGTAAGGATTAACGTCGTACATCATATTGTACAAACAGACGGAACCGCCCGAATAGTCGTCGGCGACCAAGTCGAACTGCAAGGCCACCTCGCCGTTCTTGCCGGAGTTTTCGGGTATGTACACCTTAGACGCATCCGGATAAACGTACTGATAACCTCCGGAGACGAAATCTTCGTCGAAGAAGCGATACACAACCTGCGACTCTCCCGACGCCGCCTTTTTCGCGCTGCCGCCCGCGTCCGATTCGGCGATCACGCCGCCGGTAGGCTTAAGTTGCATACCGCAACCCACAATAAGCGCGGTGACGGCAAACAACCCGGCCATTACTACTCCTATCCTTTTTTTCATCACACCCTCTCCTCTCTATACTTAAGTTAAAATTTTACCGTCAAATAAACTTCCGGTTGCATTGCGATATAGTCATTATTCTTGTTTTTGCCGGTAGCCGCGTCAAACTCACCGACCGGACCCTCGCCGGTAAGCCTTGTCAGCTTGACCGTCAACGCGCCGCCGTCGGCGACTTTATAACCGAGGCCTACGCCGAAATTGCTGAAATTGTACTCGGCGTCAGCTATATCGGAATTACCGTTTATCTCACCCTTGATCGTTGTGTTAAGCAACTGATAGCCGACTAAGAAGCTGAAACGCGACACGAAGTTGTAATTGAGCTCGGCACTGATAAGTTGACTGGCGCTCTCCGTTTTTAAAACATTTGTTCCACCCTGCAAAACCACCGTATTACCCGTTGTCGCGTTATACATCATGAAAGACCCGCCGATTTTGAGCGACTGACCAAGCACTGGCACAAATTTAGCGACATCAACGCTCGCGCCGCCGCCGGCCGTCATATATTCCGGCGTAATAGCCACACTCCCGACGTTAGGCATCCCCGTCACGGGATCCAAGCCGAGGTCATAACCAAACGACCTTTCCTCCACAGCCTTAAGCATCGCCAACCTCGCGCCTACCGTCAAAGCTTTGTCCAAGAACGATCCGTCAAAATCAACGACGGGGCCGGTACGGTCAGCCGTGGCAAAACCGCCCGGCAGAGCCGCCTGAAAGACATTACCGTCCGTAAACACGCCGTACCCGCCGTCCGGTCGAACCAATATCGCGTTGGTGTAAGCGTTCTTGGTCTGCGGTTTCGGCCCGGCAAAATACTGCGACGGAGTGTATTTAAAAACCGTCCTATAAAGAGCGTCAAACGGATTCATAAGACCCAAACCGCTTAAACCGTTTTCATTATTCATAATCGTACGTTGCACAAACGAAGGGCTCTGAGCGGCGTCATTCCTAAAGGCGGTATCGTTTTGAATGAACGTTGCCTTAAGATTTACCGCGTTTTCCTCACCCAACGCGAGCCGTAATGAGAGACCGGCGTTTATCGCCATGCCGCTCACCGCGCTGTCGGCAACCGAGGTATTTTCCATATAGTACTTCTTGTCCGCCGAAAACGCAACTTCAGCGTTAACGCCGACACGAACGACCTCATCGGACATAAACACGCGGTTATCCAAATTTAAGCGACCGGCAAAAACATTGTTCGATTGAGAACCCAATTTCGCGGTTTCATCGTCTAAATTCTTACTGCTTGCCACATAATCAAATATCATAACGTCGCTGACGCCTAAACCGGCACCCTCAATTATTTGCGTACTTAAATTAAAACCGAGCAAATATTTGTCGTAATCGGCGTCCCAATAGTTGCTGTTAGGAGGTGTCGCAATGCCGGGCGGAGGAGATATGGCCGACTCTCCCGTACCGCGAGTCGCCAAACGAGCCCCGAAAATATCCGCGCTCAACTCTTTCAGAATAGTGCCGGACTCGGTACCGAGTTCAGTCCGAAATTCAAGGTTTACGCCCTGCAATATGCGGTTGTTATCCCCCAAAAACATCTCCGACATTGCATACTCGCGCCCTTGAGCGAAAATCTCCGGCTCATAGAGAAGCGGGTCAAGGTCAGGCGACCAAAGCGTAAGCGGAGTCAATTTCTTTGTGTAGTCGCCGACGTTGTATTTGAAAATACCCTGCAACGCGGATCCGTCAACGCTCAACCAACGCGTAGCAATGGGGTTTTGGACGTCGGAAAAGAAGTTCCTCCAGTCCTGATGAAGCCTAAACATCGCGCGGGCGCTAAGAGCGGTGTTCGGCCTGGCGACTACGTTGAAATCGACACTCGTGAACTCGGCGCTTTCGGATTTTTTCTGATTTTCCTCAACCGCGCTACCGGAAACCTGCGAGTTCAAAAATTGCGACCGAAATTCGCCGTTGAAGTGAATTCCGGCCTTGGACATCACACGATCAATCTGCGCGGCAATACCATCGACGCGCTTATCGACATCCTCCTGTGCAAACGCCGCCGACACACAGAGCACCAGCGCCAACGCAACATGGAAAAGCTTCTTCATAGAACACAGCCTTTCTTGCCTTGATAAGGTATTTCGATTCAGTTTATTTGCTTTTTTCGCGTTCATATTCTTATCCCTCCCTAAAACCAGGTTTTGATTTCAAGTGAAAAAACCGGCGTTACCCAATCGTTAGTGTAATTCTCGTACTCCGTTTTGGGCGTTTCCGCGTTACGCCGTTGTTCGTTCAGTTTTGAGTAATAATCGTTCATACCCTTATCCTCGTGAGTTATCCACTTAACGCGGCCATGCAACCCCACGCGCTCAAGTATGTCCCAGTCAAAACCCAAGCCGAAAGCGAAATCATGGTAGTTTATAGGAACGTTCACAATATTATCGGGCGTAAGGGAGCCTCTGCCCACCACGCTGGTGGGATTCTCCGATTCTATCGCATAAAGGCTGGTCGGATTGATATATCCCCCCTCGTTGTCAACCAGCATCCAAGCCTTTCGCGAGCGCCAATTCTCATAGCCGAAAAGACCCAGCAAATAAAAACTCTTATGGAGCGCTATAGCGGGTTCAAGCCTGAGGTAAAAGGACCAAAGAAGCATATTGTCCGCCTCATCCGAAAAAGCCAACGGCGTTAAGGAACTTGAGACCCCGCTCAACCCGGCATACCCGCCCACAAACAGGTCTTTGCGATAACCTATCGCGGCGCCGATGTCATAAGCGGCGTCAAGCTCAAGGTTGAACGTATACTTCTTACTCTCCGGCACCCACGACGCTGTCGTCGAATATTTCCCGCTACTGTCGGTACGCCACGCCTTCGCCGTTTCATCCCAAACTTGATAAGAAGTGAAAGACTGATTTAATATCGTCGAACCCGCGCTCGAATTGTTCGTACGTCTAACCCAAAGGTTATTATACGCGTCCAATTTATTGGCGTAGGGAACAAAACCCTCAAACATGGACAAATAATCACTCCTCAAACCGCCGGCGCTGGGTCCGGCGACCGTTTGTATCCCGTTACTTCCGGCATTCGTATAATATGAGGCGAGATGAACGAAACTCTCGTCCCCCAACCTACCTCGGTATACTTTTCCGCCGACTTTAAGCGAGTTGTCAACAAGGCCGTTGCCCCACCTATTAAAAGAACTGTGGAAAAACGTAAACATATCGGAGCCGTTAAGACGGTACGGAAAGAATAAAACGTCCCGTCCCTCCTCAACATTAAAATGCTGACCGTATTTGACTCTCAAATGACCGTAACCGGGCAACTTAGGAGAAAACGTCAAATTCACGCCGGCCATATTTTGTGTGTAGGGCGAACCCTCGCCGCGAGCGATGAACTTGCCCGCCCCAACCATATTGGATCCGAACGCGTAAAACGCGTCTATCGGCGTAACAAAAGAAAACGGTGAGTAAAAACCCTTACTGATATACGCCAAATCAACCTCTATAGGCAAAAAACCGTTGTAGGCAAGCTTAGCGTAAGCCGCGGGGACTATACCGCCGGAAGACAAACCCCTTTCGCTCCAATCTTCCGGATGCCTGATAGAATCCGCTCCTCGCGCCGAATGCGCGCCTTCCGAATCAATAAACCATACGGTATCCACCCAATTTACGGCCACATCCGCGTGCAACGAAAATTTATCGTTTATAGGCCCCTTTATATCCAAAGAAACGGTTTTAGGTTCCTTAACAAATATTGAGTCGTTGGCCCTAAACTCCGTAAGCAAATGATATGTCCCGCTTCCGGGTCCGTTTCCGGCACCCTCTTTATTGGAAAATAAGACATCGTCTTTATAATCAATGCCTACATAGTTGAGTCCCAACGTCATGTCTCCCAGCGCCTTACCCTTAGCAAGTCGACCGTGGATAACATGTCGGTAAGAATCCCCAATGCCATGTCCTTTTTCGGGAAACGGCCCTTCCGCTCCGTCCGCGTAACCCAAATCTCCGGCAAAATCAATATACTCACGCTCAAAATTGTCGTAACGCTCAAACGTTCCGTAAATAAAGTTGGCGTAAAGATCCGCCGGAAGATTTATACTCTCAACATTTATACCGTTGAACGGCTTTTTGTTCCAAGCCGCCCTACCGGCCTTCTCACCCTTAGCTATATTATACTCGTAGTAACGAGCAATGGGTTGCTCCACCTCAAAAGGCAGATACTCCCACGCGAAAGTACGCGGTTGCGCCTTCCAAACCGTGAGCGGAGACGCTTCGGTCCACATGGTATTGCCGAGTTTTACCCAAAAAGAGGCGGGAACGGTACGCACCGCTATACCCGCCGACATATCCTCATGGATTGTTATGCTGTTTTTTACCTTGTCATACCTATACTGATAAGGAGCAAAACCATCATCACTCCAATGCTTTTTCTCGTAATAACGATTTCCGACAAGCGTATGCTGGAATCCTATCTTAGACCATAAAACCGTATTGCGCCCCGCCCGCGCCACCATTCCGAGACGAAACACATTGTCATTCCCCTCCCACCCCGACTGCAAATACGTCCTATCAGCCTGCATATACCCCGGAGCGTCAAACCCCAAATTATGATACTGCATTTTGAGACGCGCTTCCCCGGAAAACGAGACCGGACTTGAACCTCCGGACATCAAGGTAGACTGAACTTTGGACTCAATATTATCCAACGAATTGGACAGACTATCCACTCTATCGGATAACACCCCCGCGCTCGTAGCGACAGGTACGGCCAAGGATAAAACCGCCAGACCGATCGCAACCGCTATACCGCGAGTACTGCGAGTACGTGTCAAGCGGACCATTCGTTTGTTGAATATAGCCAAACGGACCTCCTATCTTTAATATGATTAACTGTAATTGTCATTTCGACTTCGCTCAATGACCTTTTCTTCCGATAGCCGAGCGGAGTCGAGGCTACCTCTTTATCCACTCCTTGTGAATCTCAGGAATATCCTCAAGCAACTGGATCGTATGCTCGCTCTTGGGATGCAACGTAACATCGTCCGGCGTACCTTGCTCCACAATCTTTCCCTTGTGCATTATAAAAATTCGATCGCTCACGTAATAGGCTAAACCTATGTCGTGAGTGATGAAGACTATCGTCATACTGAGCTCGTCCTTCAGCTTCATCAGATAGTCCAAAATATTGGCGCGGACGCACGCGTCAACCATACTGGTCGGTTCGTCGGCTATCAATACTTTCGGCTTTAAGACAAAGATTCTGGCCAACAACATCCGTTGCATTTGGCCGCCCGACAACTCAAAGGGATACTTCCCCTCCAACTCCGACGGCTTGACGTTGACGGCCAACAACGCTTGGTCCACTCGATCCTCCATCTCGCCGTTCGACGGCTTTTCCTTATATATACCGAAAGCCGACTTAAGCTGAGAACGGATCGTAAAGAACTGGTTGAAACAACTGAACGGGTCTTGAAAGACCGCCTGCACCTCGCGCCAGTGGACGCAATAGTCGGTAATAGGGGCGCCCTTATAGGTGAACGTGCCGGAGGTGGGATGGTGCAGACCGAGCATCATCTTGGCTAAGACGCTCTTTCCGCAACCGGAGCCGCCCACCAAAGAGACTATCTCGCCGTCCTTGATGTCGAACGACACGTCGTCCACCGCCCGAACAAGCTTCTTACCGTGCCCGAACGTGCACACGCTGTTCTTCGCCTCAAAGAGAACGTCATTTTGCATAGTCGCACCTCACTTGCCTCTCGCCTACGATACGGATTTCCTGCTTGTTCTGTTTGCACTCCGGACACACCGACGGGCAACGCTCGGCAAAACGGCATCCCGTTATCGGGTTGGCCAAATTGGGCGGAGCGCCCTCTATGGCCGTTGGCTTACGCTGCTTTTGACCCGGCTCGGCGCTGAGCATCGCGCCCATTAACGCCTTGGTATACGGATGGCGGGGGTCAAAAACCACCTGCTCCGCCGTCCCCTTCTCAACAATCTCCCCCGCGTACATTATGGCGATGTTATCGGCCACGTGACGCAACAACGGCAATTCGTGGGTAATGAAAATCATCGTTGAGAAAATACCCTTCTCCAACAAATCGAATATCATCTTGATAACGACTTTTTGCGTCGTAACGTCGAGTGCCGAGGTCGGTTCGTCGGCTATCACCATTTGCGGATTCAACAGCGTCGATATGCCGATAACCGACCTTTGCCTCTCTCCGGCGGTAAGTTGTATGGGATGTGAGTTTAACACCCTGTTCGTATCCATCCCAAAGAGATCGAAACGCTCTTTCAAGCGCTCGTATATCTGCTTCTTGTCGACGCCTTTTATATGCGCCGCCATAACGTCGGCGGCAATGTCCTTCACCTTGCGCGTAGGATTCAACGCGTTGAACGCACCCTGCGGTATCATAGACACCTTTTGCGACAGAACGTTCGAACGCACATCCTCCGGCGTGCGGTTCATAAGCGACTCCCCGCCAACCCGCACATCCCCGCTCGTTGGATAGAGCGGCGGAATAAACAGTCCCATCAACCCGTTCACAAGCGTCGACTTTCCGCAACCCGACTCCCCCGCTATCCCCAGTATCTCCCCCCGCTCCATTGAAAAGGAGACGTCGGTGACGGCGTGTATCTTCTGACCGAAGCGGGTCAGATAGTGCAAACTCAGTTTATCCACCTCAAATATAGCCATAGCGCTCCCGTTCCCTCCCCTCTACTTGCGTAGGCGGGGGTTGAAGACACCCTCCATAGAGGTATTTATTAGATACAACGCGAAGACAATCAACGTAATGACAATCGTAGCGGGGATAAACGCCCACCAAATACCGTCGCCGAGCGCCCCGTTATTCTTCGCGTCATTCAAAATTGTCCCCAACGACACGGTATCTACGGGACCGAGGCCGATCATGGAAATGGCCGCCTCGGAGAGTATGCCCGACGACACCTGCAAAATAAACACCATGAATACGTATGAAAAAATGTACGGCAGAATATGTACCAGCAACACTCGCAACGTATTGTCGCCGTTCAAT
Source organism: Fibrobacteria bacterium GUT77 (assembly GCA_001462255.1). GTDB lineage: Bacteria > Fibrobacterota > Chitinivibrionia > Chitinivibrionales > Chitinispirillaceae > GUT77. The sequence continues at coordinate 10,058 of LIUJ01000207.1, forward strand.
TTTGCCAGTGAGATGTGATCCTTGCTTTTGAGCGCTGCGGACTGGGCACGCACGGCGCGGGCGCTCCACGTCCACGTCGTCATGCCTATTATCACCCCGATAAGGGTAAGCGACCGCCCCTCACTGAAACTCGCGCTTATAAGGATGAGCACAACAAACGAGGGTATAACAACGAAGAGGTTCGTCACCATATTCAATATGTCGTCCACAATGCCGCCCCTAAAGCCGCCGTATATTCCTATAAGGGTACCGATGGTGGTTGCTATGACACCCGCCAAAAAACCCACGAAGAGCGACGACCTAAGCCCGGAAAGTAGCAACGAAACGTAATCCCGCCCCAAATGATCCATGCCCAAGACAAACTTGGCGACCGGCTGACCGTACGAATCGCCTATACGGTCAATCGTTATCTTGTAAAAGAGCGGACCGAGAAGCGCAACGAGCAACGTAAGCAAAAAGAGCGACGCGCCTATTACAAACATGGGAGACTTCAATAAATTTTTAAGCAGTTTCATTGTCAAACCCCCTTACCCATCTGAAGCCCGGCTTTGACACGCGGATCGAGGAAGCCGATCAGGATGTCGACCGTAAAGTTCGCTATGAGCACCGATACGGTAACGATAAGCGTGCACCCCTGTATCATCGGATAGTCGTTGTTCTGAATTGCCGTGAGCATCGCCATACCGAGCCCCGGATAGGAGAAGATCATCTCGGTGATGAGCGCCCCGCCTATCATAGTACCCAAACTCAACGCTAACCCCGTGATCTGCGGCAACATGGCGTTGCGGAAGAGATAGCCCAAAACCTTCCCCTCCTTGAGCCCAAGCCACTTGGCGTACTTAATATAATCCGTACCAAGCTCGTAGATACCCATCGACCTCATGCCTATAGCCTGCCCGCCCGCCAAGATCAGGAAGATCGAGAAGAAGGGCAACACATAATGGTAGGCCGCCGACGAGAAGAACGCCATTGAGAAAGAGGGCGTCAAGCTGTTGGCGTAACCGCCCATCGCCGGGAACCACGGAAGAACCACGGCGAAGTAGTAGACTAAGAGCATCCCGAATACGAAAAACGGGAACGAGCTTAAAATGAGCGCGAACGGGAAGAAAACCTTGTCGAACACGCCGCGCCTATACGCCGCAAGCGCTCCGAGAATGTTGCCGACTATCCATCCGAATAGGATCGTAGGCAACTGCAAGGCGATTGTCCACGGCACCGCCTCCTTGATTACGTCTACCACCTTCTTGGGGTACTTTTGGAACGACGTTCCAAGATCGCCCACAAGACACATCTTGATGTAGTTGCCGAACTGCTCAAGCCTTCCGGCCTTCACCGGCCGCCCCTCGGCGTCGCGCAACAGTTGACCGTCCTTACCGACCTTGGCAAGGCCGAATTCCTGGAGGTACTTCTCCTCCTTTTTACGGGCATCCTCATTGCTTAGGCCCGTAGCGGCCTTGCCCATGATGATGTCGACGGGGTTGTTCTTTCCCAAACGCGGCAAGAAAAAGTTAATCGTCACCGCGACCAAAAAGGTCAGAAAGTACCACCCGGCCCTCATCAGAACAAATCTGAGTGTAGGATACTGTTTAAGCATATCTCTCCTTTATTTAGCCGGCTGCAGGTTCCAAAGAATCTTCGTGCTCGCCCCGACCATTGGCAATAGCGGCGGCGCGTACGGATTCGCGTTTGTCGGCCAATTCTTCCAAACCTTGTCGCTGAACTCGTAGAACTGCTCCGGCAAATAGCACAACGGAATCGCCGGTTGGTCCTTCATAAATATCTTGTTCAACTCACGATACGCGACCGTCAAATCTTCCTCTTTTTCAAGCGTTGGAATCTTCTTCAGCAACTCGTCGACCTTGGGATTGTACGTCGCGTCCTTGGGACTGTTGTAGCGACCTTGGTTCTCGTTCATCTTATTGTCGCCGCCCACGGGCACCCAGTTGCGGGACGACATGACCGATTCAAAGCGATTCCACGGAAGCGACGGTGTAACCGACGCCGCCGGCTTGTGCATAATCAAGTCAAAGTTGCCGGAGGGAAGGGCGGGCCAATACAGACCCGCGTCGACCGGCCCCTCGCGTACATCCATACCGGCGGCGCGCAAACCCTTTTCGGCGATCTTAACCATGGCCTCCCAGTCCGACCAACCGGCCGGAACGGTAATCGACAGGGTGGGTAGCTTGTTCCCGGCCTTGTCGGTCATGTAGTCGAGCGAGCCGTCGGCCTTAAACACGGACTTATAACCGGCGTCGGCCAATATCTTCTTGGCGCTCTCCGGATTGTAGGTAACGCCGAACTCTTTCGCGTCGTCCGCGTTGAAATATTTGGCTTCAAGCCCCTTATTCATGATGAGACCGGGCTGTACGTCGGGGGCGTAGCCGGAGACGGCCAGCTCCTTGATATCGGCGTAACTTATGGCGGCGGCCATGGCGCGGCGGTACTGCGGGTCGTTAAGCGGCGCCTTGGTCGTGTTTACGAGCAACATAGGCATAGCTCCGGGGACAAAGTATGGGGCCTCGTCGTACCAAGTGCTCACCCCATCCTTCTTCTTCAGCCATATACGCGGCATAAACGTTTGCGAGGCGTCGATCTTGCCCTGTTGCAACGCAATCGCGAAGTGGTCGTTATTCTTATATATAGGATGGATAATGTACTCCGGAACCGGAAGCTTACCGCCGTACAGCGCCTCGTTGCCCCAGTAATCGTCGCGGCGCTTGAGTACGATCCTCTCGTTTGAATAGTGTTCTATATTATACGGGCCGGAGATAACCGGGTCTTTGTCGATTTTCAGCTTTTGGACGGCGCCCAGATCGTTCCCGTTGTCGGCCAACAGCTTCTCAAATACATGCGCCGGAACGATGCGGACGGCCTGCAGGTGGTCGAGTATGACGAGCGGGTTGTTGCGTTTTGTCTTATCAACCATAAACGAGAGCCGCTCCACGCCCCCTTCAAGCGTCTCAACCTTGATCTCGGAGATGAAATCTATGGTAAACGCCGTGGCCGCGCCGGAGAAACGGCGCCCCAACTCAAAGACGAACTTTACGTCTGTGGAGGTAACCGGTTGCCCGTCGCTCCATTTGGCCTTTGGATTCAGGTCTACGACAATCTTGTCGTTGTCGCGAGATACGAGCGTTCCGAGCAAAGACTCAAACTGTCCGTCCAACGAATTGTAGGAAATAAGGGTTTCGTACATGAGATTGAACTTATCGTTCACCGGCCACGCCGCCTGCCAACTCTCGGCAAGGGGATTGAAGGTGTTGGGGTCACCCCACTGAGACCCGGCCAAATAGAGCGTTTTGTTCCGCGCAAACCCTGATTCCGAACCCCCCGCCGCGTCTCCGCTTTTATCTTTCCCCGGACAAGCCACAAGGCTCAAAAGCGCCGCGCCCACAACCAACCGTTTAAGAATCGAGACACACTTCATGCCGACCTCTTCCGAATAAGGTTTATATTTTTTTGTTACATTTTACGAAATTCAAACGTCTAACATATAGTAATATATGTATTCGCAACATCAAATATAAAAAAAAATATTTTTTTGTTAAATTTTGCATCTTGACAAACAAGGCGCGATAAATCGCGCCGCTATATGACCCCCACGACCTCGCGAACCTTCTTAATCGTCGCCGACGCGACCTCCCTCGCCTTATCCGCCCCCGCAATTCTTACCTCGTTCACATAATCCAAATTGGCCGTAAGCTCCCCGCGGCGGCGCCTAAACGGCTCAAAATAGCTCCAAATAGCCTCAAACAGCTCTTTTTTGGCCTCGCCGTACCCGTACCCGCCGGCCCTGAAGCGCTCGGCCATAGCCGCCGCCCTACCCTCGTCGACAAACAACTTATATATAGAATATATGACGCTTTTATCCGGGTCTTTGGGCGCCTCCACCGGCGTGGGGTCGGTCACGATGCCCATGATCTTCTTGCGCACCACCTTCTCCTCCCCAAATATCTCCACCGTATTACCGTAGGACTTCGACATCTTCTGTCCGTCCGTCCCCGGTATGACGGCTATAGCCTCGGGGATCTCCGGCTCCGGCAACGTGAACACCTCGCCGTAGGCTAAGTTGAACTTCTCCGCTATGTCGCGCGTTACCTCCACATGTTGCTTCTGATCCTTACCTACCGGTACGACATTGGACTGATAAAGCAGTATGTCGGCGGCCATCAATACCGGATACGAAAACAACCCGTGGTTCGCCGGAATGCCCTTGGCCTGCGCGTCCTTGTAGGCGTGACACCGCTCAAGCAACCCGACCGGCGTGACGTTGCTAAGGTACCACGTCAGCTCCGCGACCTCCGGCACGTCGGACTGCAACCAAAAAACGGAGCGCTTAGGATCGATCCCCAGCGCCATCATGTCGATAAGGGCGTTGATTGAGTTTTGGGCCATCCGGCGGCCATCGAAGAGGGTGGTGAGACTGTGCAGGTTGGCGATAAAGCAAAACAATTGCCCACGCTCCTGAGACTCCACCATTGGGCGAATCATGCCCAAATAGTTGCCTATATGGATAGTGCCCGAAGGCTTTATGCCGGATAGTATGCGTAACATTCTTTTCTTTCGATGTATTGATTTATGGAACGTTTTTTTACGTCAATGTATAACCCCAACTCCGTAGGGGCGATCGTCCTCGATCGCCCG
>LIUJ01000207.1:14911-15370 GCA_001462255.1 Fibrobacteria bacterium GUT77
TCGCCCGCGCCGTTCGTCGATTCAAGGACGGGCGACCGGGACGGGACAAAAGCGCTCCACCGGAGCGCGTCCTCCCCTACGTTGCCAACCATCCATATACCGCCATCACAGACATCACCGCCCCAAAAAAACGGACAGACCCGTCGAGGCCCGTCCGTCTATTAATCACAATTTAAACGGCGGCGGACCCTTTACAACGACAGGATCCTCCACTCGACGCGCCTGTTTTTGGCGTGGCACTCCTCAACGCCGGCGCAATTCGGGTTGGCAGGGCGTTCCTTACCGTACGAGGTTATCTGCACCCTATCGGCGCTTATGCCGTAGGAGACGAGATAATCGCGTACCGCGCGGGCCCTCGACTCGCCCAAACCCATGTTGTAGGCGGACGTGCCGCGTTCGTCGGCGTGACCCTCGGCCATCACCCGAACGCTCGGATACTCGCGCAAGACGCTTCCCGCC
>LIUJ01000208.1:0-4660 GCA_001462255.1 Fibrobacteria bacterium GUT77
GTCCGCGGCAGGCAATTTCCCGCCGATAAACGGATTTTCAATAGGCGGATCCACTATTTTTTTGACGACCGCGGGACGCTCCGTAGAAGTAGGCGACTTTCCGGCGGTAAACGGATTCTCAACGGGCGTGTTCGCTATCTTTCTAACAACGGGCTTGGTTTCCGTTACGGACAATTTTTCGCCGAACGGGCGGTTTACGATAGAACGGGTCGTCGTCACACCGGAGCGTTTGCCGTCGCCGCCCGCGGTATCGCCTACGGTGTTTACATCACCGCGTTTATCGACGGCTATCGGTTGTTTCGGCGACGGTGAATCGGTGATTTCCTCTTCGTTTATACTCTCCAATGGAACGGCAAGCGTCTCCTGATACTCGGCGTCCTCACCGTAACCTTCCAGTTCATTATTTGAGTCCGCGGCGTCGGAAGTACCGGCCTCAACCTTCGCGCCAACGTCCGCTTCGACGTTCGCGTCGGCGACCGCAACCTCACTCACCGCGTCGTCGGGCTCCCCGTATGATTGGGTCTCCCCCTCGCCGTCAAGTTTCAATCCGAAGCCGGCTACCTTCACAAGGCCGAGTTTCGTCTTCCTGCGCCTAACGGCAAACGATCCGCCCCTAACGACAGTCAGCACCGCAATGAAGACGGCGACTCCACTTAAAAGCGCGACGGCGATAAAAACGAATTTCATAAGCTCAGGCCCTCTCTATACCATATATTGCGCTAACGTTGATCCAAATACACAACTGATACGGTTTGGACGTTCTATTATAATAATATAATTTATATAATAGGTATGCCAAATAGCAAACATTGTTGATAAAAATTAGAGACAGCCAAAATCAAACCCCATCCGGTAGCACCCGCACCGCCCCCTCGTCGGCGGACGCGGCAAAGAGGGCGTAGGCCCTTAGCGCCGGGGAGACGTAGCGATCCCGTCCGATGGGTTTGAACGCGGCCTTACCCTTGGCAAGCTCTTCGGCGCGGCGTTTCTCCATTTCCGCGTCGTCTACCCGAACGTTTATAGTACGTTGGGGGATATTGATATCAATGGTATCGCCGGTTCTGATTAGGGCGACCTCCCCGCCGCTCGCGGCTTCGGGGGATATGTGGCCTATGGACAGGCCTGAAGTTCCGCCGGAGAACCGCCCGTCGGTTATCAGGGCGCATTCTTTTCCTAAGTGCATTGACTTTATGTAGGACGTGGGATAAAGCATCTCCTGCATTCCGGGGCCGCCTCTCGGGCCCTCGTAGCGTATAACCACAATGTCGCCGGCTTTGATCTCGCCGCCCAATATTCCGTCGCCGGCGGCCTCTTGGGAGTCGTAAATCTTGGCCGTCCCGCTAAACTCAAAGATCGACGCGTCGACCCCGGCCGTCTTGACTATGCAACCGCGCTTCGCGATGTTGCCGAATAGCACGGCCAAACCGCCGTCCTTGAAGTAGCAGTGCTCAACGTCCCTCACGCAACCGCCCTGCCTGTCCAAGTCAAGAGCGTCGTACATATTATCCTGCGACCCAAACTCCAAATTCCTGCCTAAGGCTTGATTGGGGGCACTCCTGTAGAGCGATAACGCCTCTTCTGTGACTTTCGGGCTACGGACGTCAAACGCCTCGAACGTGTCGGCCAGCGTCGCCGCCTCCAAGCGCTTAACCTTAGTATCAATAAGTCCGCCCCTCGCCAACTCCGCCATTATTCCCATGATACCGCCCGCTCTGTTGACGTCCTCAACGTGGTAGGCGCAACTCGGCGCGACCTTGCAGAGTACGGGTATCTTGCGGGAGAGGCGGTCTATGTCTTCCATCTTAAAATCTACCCCGGCCTCGCGTGCTATGGCTAAGAGGTGCAAAACGGTGTTGGACGACCCGCCCATGGCGATGTCGAGCGCCATCGCGTTGCTAAACGCCTCTTTGACGGCTATTGAACGCGGCAATACGCTCTCGTCGCCGCCCTCGTAATACCGCTTCGCCATTTTGACTATCAGGTCAGCCGCCTTATCAACTAATTTGTATCGATTCTTATGCGTCGCCACTACCGTGCCGTTACCCGGAAGCGCCATGCCAAGCGCCTCGGCAAGGCAGTTCATGGAATTAGCGGTAAACATTCCCGAACACGACCCGCACGTCGGGCACGCCGCCTTTTCGAGCGCCTCAACCTCGGCGTCGGATACGCTCTTGTCCGCCCCCTTTATCATCACGTCGATCAAATCGTATTTCTTGCCATCCACAATCCCGGCCTCCATGGGCCCGCCGGAGACGAAGATCGACGGGATGTTGAGGCGCATGGCGGCCATCATCATACCCGGAGTGATCTTGTCGCAGTTCGACACGCAAATCATGGCGTCGGCGCAGTGGGCGTTCACCATGTACTCCACGCTGTCGGCGATGAGATCGCGCGAAGGCAGGGAGTAAAGCATTCCGCCGTGCCCCATGGCAATCCCGTCGTCAATGGCTATGGTATTGAACTCCGCGGCGAAACATCCCCGCGCCTCAATGAGTTTCTTAATGTGTTGACCTATCTCGTGTAGGTGAACGTGACCGGGAACGAACTGCGTAAATGAGTTGACGATGGCGATGATAGGCTTCCCCATCTGCTTCTCCGTCATACCGTTGGCCCGCCAAAGACTGCGGGCCCCCGCCATGCGGCGTCCTTCCGTTACGGTTGCGCTACGTAATTTAATGGGTTTTGTGGGATTAGCGGACATATCTGTAACCGTCCTTGTGTTGAATGTTTTTTATTAATTAACGTACAACCCAACTTCGTAGGGGCGATCGTCCTCGATCGCCCGCACCGTTCGCCGATTCGAAGACGGGCGATCGGGACGATCGCCCCTACGAATCAACATTATATCATCATTTTCGAACAAAAACCAATGTTTATTTTTATCCATACGCTTCATTTTAGCTCTGAAATATACTTCTTAGCCCGTTCCACGTAACTGCTCCCCGGATACCTCTCAACTAATCTTCTAAATTCCGCTCTCGCCTTTTCCGTTTGCCCCATCTTTTGGTACGCCAACGCTATTTGAAATTGGGCGGCGTCGGCCTTGGAGGAGTTTTGGTATGTGAAAACTTTTTTGTATGCCTCTATAGCTTGTTCCATCCGTTTGAGCTGATAGTTGCACTCCCCTATCCAATACTGTACCCTGTCGCGATATTCGCCGTCGGGGAATTTGCCAAGGCAGTCGGTGAACATGGCCAACGATTTTTCGTAGCTGCGATTGTTGAAGAGGCGTAACCCGGTTTGGAACATTTCGTATTCCGGCGACGCCACTATGAATCCGTCCGACGTTGTGGTGAAGGTCGACTTATTGGGCGGCGGCGGAGTCGGCTTGGGCACTGGGCGCACGGCTATCTCTATCGCCTGTATCTTCACGTACATATCTTTGTAGGCTTCTGTGAGAAGGGCCAAGCGCGTTTCAAGCTCCTCAATCTTGGCCGTGGAAACGTTGGATACTTCTTCGGATAGAAGTATTAAGCGGTTGTCGAACTCCGTAATCTTCGCGTTGAGCGCCTCGTTCTCGCGTTTGAGTTCATTGGCTACGCGCAACGCCTCGTCGGCGCTTTCCTTAACCCTTATGACGTCAATTTGCGGCAGTATGGCCTCACTCTCGGCGCTACCGCGCTTATTGGAACGAGCGGCGCAAGAAGACGCCGCGAACAACACGGCAACGACACACAACAACGCGGTTTGCTTTTTAGTCTTTGTCATAGTATATTGATTACTCCGAATATGATGATTCACCCGCCCAATATCCTTGTTACCTGTCCTATAAACGGCACATATATTCCATACACGCCAAGCATGAGCAACACAACCTCAGCCGCGAACGCTATGCTCGCGAAAAGCAACAAATGCGCCAAAAAGAATATGACTGACCCGCGCACGGAACGACGGCTGTTACTTATCAGTAAACGTTTCCCCAAGGTATAAATTACATTGGCCATCCGTATTATATCCTCTGCTTTAAAATACCTTACAAAACCGATGTAGGCGCGTTTTTTACTTGGCGGCCGCCCTAAAGCTTAAGTAAGCCTCGTCCCCATGTTTCAAACGATCACTATAGACCTTTTGCAATACAAGCGTAGACGCCTTGGCCGTTACGTTGAGCGCTTGCGCCTCTACAAGTTCCTCTGAAAAGCGGTTTGGATGCTCCTTATCCACAACTTTAAAGAAATCCCCAACTTTAACACCGGCCTCGGAACCCTTATCCACAATTATGTACTGGTGCATATAGGGCATAACTGCCCCGTCCAAATGCAGAATAACCGTAGCTTTTATGTTACCGCCGCTACTCGCGGGTTTATTGTCGATATATATGGGGATAAACGGCGTCGACTGCGCAACCCGTTCCGAACCCACAACTTTTCCCCACACGTCAACCAACCGAATTACCGCGTTCTTTCCGGCAAACCCCAAAACCATGCCGCGCGCCGTACGCGCCACAAGTTGCGCGCGTTCGCCGCCGATCTTGATTTTCCTTATGGGTTTCAACACATCAACGGTATCGCCGATTTTGAAAGGCAATTCTTTTCCTATGGGTTTCACGATAACGTTGTCGAAAGGTTGGTAAAGGAAGCGATCTTTGGGGGCCGCAACCCTTCCCACACCCGGTCTTTTGCCGTTGTCGTAGTACAGGTACGGCGCGGCGGCCAACGCCTCG
>LIUJ01000208.1:4755-5090 GCA_001462255.1 Fibrobacteria bacterium GUT77
TACGGCGCGGCGGCCAACGCCTCGGCCGAGAGCTCAACGCCAAGGCGCATAGAGGATTCGGCGTCTACAATGCCCGACTTGGGAACGTCGGGTTTGGCGGTAGCGGTACCGGCACCGCCTGATACTAGCGGGGCGGACCCCGGCGCCAAAGCGGACTCGGTGCCTTGTTGCAACGGCGCCCCGTCTTGCGGCGGCGCCTGAACCGGTTGCGACGGCGGAGCCGACGCCGGTTGATAGGCAACGGGTTGCGCCGATTGCGAGGGTTGCGCCTGAACGGGTTGCTGAAGCTGAAGCGGCGCCGGAGCGGGTTGGAAAGCCGCCGGTTGCGGTTGAGC
>LIUJ01000208.1:5258-5541 GCA_001462255.1 Fibrobacteria bacterium GUT77
CCGGTTGCGGTTGAGCCGCAGGCGGCGGCGCGGGCGCGGGTTGTTGCGCGGACGCCGCGCCGACACACAGCGCGACAGCGCCGACAAAAAGACAATTTGAGGTACTGATAGCTGGTTTCTTCATAATATAATAATACAATAACGCATAGATGTTTGTCAATACCTTACAACAAATATATTTTGTGTACCGATTACTTACCGACCGGTTCGCACCGAGATAAACAAGTCGCGTCGGCGCCTAAATGTCCGCGTTGCCTATTCGTTTTTGGCTTGTTTTGCCTTC
>LIUJ01000208.1:5667-15507 GCA_001462255.1 Fibrobacteria bacterium GUT77
GGCTTGTTTTGCCTTCTCCAACGCGTCCTGGGTTTTCTGGGAAATATCCGCGATGTCCTGAAACGTCTTTTTCACCTCAACGCTTATGCTATCCGTCATGGTATTAATCTTATGTATTGAATCCGTCGCTTCCGTCTCTATACGCTTGGTAGCGGAGACCGTGCTCTTAGACGATCGCGCCAAATTCCGCACCTCCGCCGCCACTACGGCAAACGCCTTGCCGTGCTCCCCCGCCCTGGCCGCCTCAATGGAGGCGTTTAGCGATATCATATTTATTTGCGCCGCAATCTTGTCTATTTCCATAGCCATGTTGTTATACTGCTCTATCGCGGTGTTTACGTCGGTTACGCTACCTACTATAACATCGCACAATTCCTTGACCTTTGATATGTCCGTTAGCATCTTATTGATGTCTTGGAGATTCTCCGTAGACAAATCAATTAGAGCGCCGTGCTCCCTATTGATATCGTTGCGGGCTTTTTGGATACAATTCTTCGGAATATTCAATCCGCACGCGATCTTCTTTGCCATATCGTGGCACGTATCGGAACCGCACGCCGAACAATCAAACGTTTTTTCTATATCCGTCTCTTTGCCCAACAACAAGAAAGAACGGTTTATTTGATCCTCGCTTGCCAAATACGGCTGAACATGCGTCGGAGTGTAATTTCGAATAAAATCATTAAGGTTCAACACACTGTCGTACGCGCCGTAGAGCGCGTCAAAATCCTCCTTGCCATGCCCCTGCAACACCTTTTGCCGCTCCGCGTCCATGATGGCGTTGACCTCAAATACATCTTTTTCGTGCGCGCAACCGGTACCCAAATTGCAACCCTCGGGGCAATTAAGAACGTCAAATATCACCGGCAGGCCGTTTCCTTGCTTCTTAGCGAATTCATCAAGCGCGCGGTATACGATACCCTGACCCTCCGACTTATCAATACGCAACGCTTTGCCGATGTACAGCTCCACGTTTTCCCTAAGCCCACCCGGCATGGAGTACAAGCACCCAAGCGATGATTCCGCGTGGTCAAAACCCGACACTTCCGTCGGCAACGTTATCCCGTGGACTTTAATGTATTCGTAGAGCCTTTTCAACGTTACGTTATAATGCACATACTGCGTCGCGTCAAACTCATGCGCTTTAGCGACGCAAGGAGACAAGGCGGCTATATTGTCGCTTATACCCTCGTAGGCTTTCATGAAAATCGCCGTACACAACATAGGACTGTGCACCGGCGAGAGATACGGCAACAATTCGTGCTTGTGCAACAAAATATAGTTTACTATGGCGGGACAAGGTTGCGTGATAACGGACTTAGGGGATTCTTTTTGTATGTAACGAATATGCGCCCACGTACAAATATCAGCCCCTACCGAAACATCGTATATCTTGCGTACACCCATTTGCCTAAGCCAAGACAACAAACGCCCCCAGTTTTCACCGTTGGTGCGATTGGCCGGCGCGGCGAACAGTGATATCGGCGTTCCCTTTTGCAAATCAGCCAAAAAACGCTCGGTATCGTCGAAATAGCCACGACACTTGTGCCGGCACGCCTGAATGCAGGCACCGCATACGATACATCGACTGAAATCCACTTTTACCTTGATCTGACCGCCGTCGCTATAAGCAACATTAGCCCCCTCAACCGGACAGACCCGAATACACCGGTTACAGCCGACGCACCGGGAAACGTCATTGGTTATCAACTCGCGCATACACTACGCCTACCTTTCATAAACCGCTTACATTGTTAGGGGTTCGCTACGCGTAACGCGGTAACCGCTCTGCCGCGATCCCCCTTCACCCCCGGCCAACCTACACACAACGCAATCCCGCACGCGCGGTCATTCAGGCGGCTCTTTACAATATATATAGTAAAATAACATATAACAAACACACTGTCAATATGTAATTCATCTTTTTTGCTTTTTCGCTCTTTCGCGACCGAACCGCCGCTCAATCTTGAACGCAACGAACGGAAAAACCGTATCCCCAGTCGTAATTGAACTCATACACTTTCTCACTGGCGTAAAATATGCCCCTATAAAAAGCGAGATCCCCCCCCTCGGCTTCCGTGGACGACCACCAACTGCCGTCGTTGCCGACGCCGTAGAACTTGCCGTCGTTGCGGCGGTTGCCGCCGGGCGTAGCCGAAAAACCGAACTCATCGGTTCCGTTACCGTTAGTGGACCAGCCGCTTGTCGCTTTAAGCTTCCTGCCGGCCGTCGAATGGCCGCCCGTCGCCGTCAACAACGCGGCCCATTCCTGATTGGAGGGCAGGTGCCATCCCGTTGGACAAACCGTTTTCGCTGTGTTCCAATCGTACAACCTGCCGTATTTGGCACAGTTAGCGGCCAAATTTCCGTAACACCAAGATTTGCCGGTTTGATAGTTCATGTTCTCCGCCATCCACGCCTTGCCGGCTATTTTAACCGTCTTGTACGTTTTATTGTTCCTGCCGTCAACAAGCGTACCGGCGCCGGTTTTAACGGCCATGGCGGCGGCCTCTTTTGCGTCCTCGGCCTTTTTGGCGGCCGCCAACGTCAGGTACGACACCCCTTTTCCATCGTCATTCGTAAGGGTAAGCGTTGACCCCGACATCTTATAATCGAAAGCAAGCGCTTTATCCCCCATAAAATAGAACCGACCGCCTTCCGTCTTCCACGTGCGGCTACGCCCGTCCACTATGCACGACCCGTCCTTTAGCAACTCCATGTTGCCGGGGAAGCCGCTCGGCGCCCGTCCGCCTTCCTCAAGCACCCATCTGCCCGCGAGCGTCGGCGGGTTGGCGCCAAACGCCGAACCGACCGTAATAAACACCAACGCCGCCAACAACATAAACTTACCTATTTCATTGAATTTCAACATCTTTGCCTCCTCTTAATAATAGAAAACGTACCGTAAAACCATCGTATCGGGTCATAGCATACCCACAAATGAATATATATTATGGTAAACGACACGTCAAAATATTTCGGTTACAATAAATTGATTTTGGCTTTTAGGCGCAACGGCACGGGAGGTATCAACCATATTCACAAGGCAGTAGGGATTGATGATTCTCAACCCCTACCGTAAACGGGGAAACTCAACCTATTCCTTGAGCAACGCCTTGGTAATTCTGAACGACACGCTCGCCAAGTCGTCCATATTCCTCAATGGACTGTCGTCTTCGCCCATGGCTACCACTACGGCTGTCTCCACATTGATTATCCTCGCGGAGACTTGGTGGCCGCCGAAAGCCTCTATTATGTTGGCGACGCAAACGTAGTGTACGCCGAACTGCCTACCCAATTTACTTATCTGACTCTCGTCCACGGCGCCCTCGCGCTGCTTCCGTTGCTCGTTGTCAATCTCGTCCAAGAACTCCTTGGAACGCTCGATGGCTATAAACTTACCGCTATTGACCAACGCGGTCAACAGTTTATCGCCAAGCGCCTTTTTTTCGCCCGCGGTTTTATCGCCGGTCACATAGACGGCAATATGAGGCTTTTTACCGTCAACGGTGCGGAACTTAGGCCCGGCGGGAGCGGCGGGAGCATTACTCTGAGTCACAGCCGGAGTAGCGGGCGCGCTCGGCGCCGTTGCCGCTTGCGCCGGAGCCGGAGCGACCGCCGGAGCCGGGGTCGATGCCGGAGCGACGGCCGGCGTCACCTGCCGATCCAAGCGCTCAAACATCGCCGCCTTGTCCTTACCCAAAGAGGTCTCGGCGAGAGGAGGCGGTTCGTTGCCGCCGTTTTCAACGGCCACACCGGGCGCGGGCGCCCCCGGAGGGATGGCAAGGTCATAAATGCTCTCCCGCGACAGATAAACCGTTTGGGCGGTTGGGCCGGTCACCTTAAAAACGAACCTCTTGCCCTTGGTATAAAACTGAAGATCCTTGGAAGTACCGCTACCCTTGGCAAGTCCTCTGACCGTCAAAAGGTGATTGCCGTCCGTTACCACAAAACGCGCGTTGCTACGGTCTTTCACCCTGCCGACATCCTTACCGTCCACCAAAACGGTAAGCGCCGTCAAAAGCGTGTTTTCAATTACAATCTCAGACTGCCCGACCTTGGCGATAACATCGCCGTAAACGGACATATCCTGCTGCTTCTTACTCGCCGCCGACGCCGCGCAAACGCCAAACGCCACTACCGACGCAAACAACGCCGCCCGAACCAAAAACCTATTACCTTTCATGGTGGTCTCCCCTACGGTTATTTGTTAATGTTTACTCACGAAAAAACGGCATACTTATATAATATAATTAATGCCGCGTACCAACATATTAGATTTTTTTCAGGCCCATTTTGTTACAAGATAAACATATTTTTTTGGGCAACGTTCCTCAACGTCAATAATCGACCGCGATAACCGCGATTTTTGTTGATGAAGCCGGCGTAAACAATATATATTAATGCTATTATGGAAGAAATCGTAAAACAATGGCGCACCGAACGCCCCGCCGACCTTTACCGTGCCCTAACGCCGGAAGAGACCGCGCGGCTCGAAAAACAGGGCAATACGGCCGCGAACTGGGACGACGTACGCGTCGCCGAGGGGTTCGACGTCGGCAGAGTGTACGGATGTTGTTTTGACGGGCGTGTCCTGATAGGCGCGTTCAATAAAGACGTATTACATTACAATGGCATTTCTCTGAAGACCGGCCTCCACAACAGTCGTTTTTGTAATGTACATATAGGCGACGACGTCGCGATTTATAATCTCTTATACTCTATAAATCAACATATTAGCGCATCAGTATTAATATTAGGTGTAAACGAGATTTCCTCTAAGGACGGGGCGGCGTTCGGTATGAGCGTCGACGCGACGCGACGCTACCCCATAGAGGTCGTCAACGAAAACGGCGGACGGACGGTGCTCCCCTACCCCGGAATGACCTGCGCCGAAGCCTACCTTTGGGCAAAGTTCCGCGGCGACGAGGAACTGCTCGCCAAACTAACCGAAATGACATACGCCGCCAACCGTAGCATCCGCCCAAAAGCCGCAATCATCGCGTGCAACGCGGTAATAATCAACACCAAAGCCGTACGCGACACGCTAATCGGCCCCTACGCCGTAATAGACGGCGCCGAACTGCTCCACAATTCCACCGTGCTAAGCGACGCCAACGAAACTGCGTTCATCGGCCCGGCCACCCAAATACGCGACTCAATAATCGGCTACGGGAATAGGATCGACTCGGCGGCGCAAACCTCTTCCGTAATGACCGGTACGGCCGTATCGCTCTCCAAAGCCGCCCGCGTGGAACACTCCGTCGTGGGCGATTGCGCCCAAATAGCCTGTTGCGAAATCGCGAACTGCCTTATTATGCCCATGCACGCGCAACACCACAACAACTCTTTCCTTATCGCCGCCGCGCTCGGCGGGCAGAGCAACGTCGCCGCCGGGGCAACCGTCGGCTCCAACCACAACAGCCGCGTAAACGACGGCGAGATATGGGCCAAACGCGGTTTTTGGCCTGGGCTATGCGTCAGCCTGCGCCACAATAGCCGCTTCGCCTCTTTTACGATGATTGCCAAGGGAGCGTATCAAACGGAATTTGACGTGAAACTCCCCTTCAGTTTGGTCGCAATGGATGAAAAGAACGGATCCGCGACCGTATTCCCGGCCTTTTGGTTTACCCACAATATGTACGCGGTAATGCGAAGCGCCCAAAAGTTCGCCTTACGCGACAGACGCGTACACCGCAATCAGTTCATTGAACACGACCCACTGGCGCCGGATACCGTAGACGAAATTTTTGAGGCGCTGAGCCTAATCGAGCGGCGCGAAGCGGACACAATCGGTAACAATAACCTCCGGTCAACGCCGTCCAAACGCGCCGAAGAGACCTATAGGATGATGGTACGGCATTACTGCGCCAAAAACATCCTGCCGTATATGAAAGAGAACGGTTTGAAAAATTTCAAGGAACTGATTACCTCCGTAAACCCGTTTGACGACGACGGCGGTAAATGGATAGACTGCGGCGGGACAATCATTGCGGAACGCTTTTTAAAAAACATTGTCAACGCGATAAAGGGCGACGGCGTCAAAACATGGGATGATGTCCGCGCCCTATTCGACGCGCGTGCCGCCGCCTACAAAATCGAAAAAATCAAACACGCCGTCCGATCCATAGCCAAGCTGGAAAACGTTAGTACAAATGAATTAACCGAAAAACATTTTGCCGACTTTTTGGGATCCGTCCCAACGGACTGCGCCAAAATAGCCGCCCTTACGGCCCGATCACGGTCAAAGGATTACGAAAACCCCTTCCGCAGGGCGACGTACGAATCAACGGAAGAAACGGCGAGCGTACTGGGCCCTATTGAGGACGCGGTGATAACAAAGACCGCCGCCGAGACGAGCGCGCTGGCGGCGCTGGCTACGGCTATGAAAAACGAATACTCAGTCCCCCCTACGCCAACGACATAATCGTCTCCATCAGCAACATAATCCCACCCGTAATCACAGGAACGGCGAGGTTGTCGTTTATCGTCAGTTTTTGGGTAACTTTAAGCGGTATCAACTCGAATATCGTTATTGAGAGCGACGATACTACGGCCACAAGCAACGGCGCCTTGCCGCCCCACGTCTCCAAAACCCAAGGCAGGTAGGGGAACACGGCGTAAAAGAGTATCATACACATAACGAAACAGGCCGAGCTACCTTCCAAACTCTTGCCTAATATCTTTGTACGGCCAATGCTTAATCCCACTATCGCGGCTATCGCGTCGCCTAATATGAAGAGTGTCAACACCATGAATGATATATGCTTATGATTGATGAAGATCAACGAGCAAATCAGGGCGGCGGCTATGACGTATGTGCTTCCGGTGACCTTTTTGTCCTCCTCCTTCCTAAGCAAATGCCTAAAGCAGAAATGGAATATTTTCTGCACGGCCGGAACCCGAAAGCGTAAGCTTTCAACGGCTACCGATCCAACCGTCAGAAACGCCAGTATCCCGATGGGCACGGCATCGTGGACGCCGAAGCGCGGCAGGTAGAATATGCCGGCGGGCATAAGCAACGCGAAGAGGTGTAGCAGTTTTCTGGTGATCTCCTCTTTTCGTAGGGCCATATTATTTTTTTCTCCTAATAAATGATTATGTATGTCTACTCGCAATAATATATATTATAATTTTACGGCGGCGCTGTTTTTTTAGTTTTGGACGATTGTCGGTGCCCGTCAATACACCTTCTTGAATTTGGGAATATAGGCTATGTCGATGAAACCCATAGTGTTGGCTATGCTGATCTGCGACTATTACTACCGCGACCACCACACCGGCAAGAGCATTTTGACCGGGACGTTCAGTTCCATCAACTGCGGCGGCTTCCCTACGAAGCACGGCAACTGCGCCATCTACATAGCGCTCACCGACGTGGCCGCCGACAGTTCGGCGCAACTGATCTTCCGCAAGGAAAACGGTCCCTTTTCCATGTCGATGCCCCCCTGGGAGGTAAAGCGCCCCGAAAACCGGCGGGCGGTCGTAGAGATAGGCGGCAACATCAACGGTCTGCCGTTGCCGGAAGAGGGCGAGTACGAATTTGTATTGATATGGAATGGAATGGAGATAGCCAGCCGACGGATGGTGGCGACGGCCGTGAATATGCCGGGCGGGGCGGGTGAAATGCCGATTGAAGAGTATGACCCGCAGATGTGATTTGGGATTAAATGGATTATGGGATATCAGGATTAGTATTATGAGGTTAAAACACGGATTGGAATGGGGTATTATATGGACACTGCCGCGATAATTGTGAAAATCATCGGGTTGATTCTGTTTCTGTTTACGGTACGCTCCGTATACAAGCACTTTAAGGATAGGATACGCAAGCGCCCTCCGTCACAGGCGGATAACCGCAACGCGGAGCAACAGCACTCAAAGGCCGAACACGCGTTCAATACCTTCCTTCTGTACGCGTGGTTCATCTTCATGACGGCGCTATCGTTGGGGATGATCGTCAATAACTAATAAAAATAATACCCCAACGGCACCGGTTTCACGTACCCCTTACCGTCAATAAGCGATATACCGGAACCGGAGCCGGAACCGCCTACTATCCCGCCCACCGGAGGATCCTTCACTAATGATCCAAAAGCGCTTACTGCTTCCGGGCAAGATACTAAGGGTACCTGATGCCCGGCGTTCCATATAAGTTGCTTTGACGAAAAGTTATGGATGGCGCCGTAAATCTTCCGTCCCGACGTTTGTTTGGTAAAATTAAAGCTATTGTTGGCGGTGTTGTTCTTGTCTATGTATATAAGGCCGCGGAAATCGCCCTCCGTACCGAACTGATCCAACTGTCCGCTACCGGCGTTGACGTATATCAACGTGCTTGAGTTCGGGCCGCCGTTGTAGAAGCTCCCGTTGGAAGCGAGCTTTCCGCCGTTTTCTATTATAAATATCACCTTGCCGTCAAAGACGTCGTTCACGGTCAAATGGTTGGTGTTGAGATCGCCCTTAACGCTTATGACCAAGTAACCCATGTAGAGGTCGCTCGGGTCGGCGGTTTGGTATAATTGTTTGAGTTTATTCATACTCAACTGATTCGCGGCGCCGTTGTGGCCGCCTATGTCGTTATGGGTGTATTTATTGCGTATCGCCGCCGGTATCTTGGTAATGTCGAGCTCCGGGTCCTTACGCTCGTTAATGGTCATGCCCGCCGTGTTTATATTCAACTTTTGCAATATGTTTATGGGGGTCGCGCCGGTATTTATGGAATCGGAGAAATTTTGGTATCTGTTTATCGCCGTAAAATTTGAGGTGCGGTAAATCGTATCGTCAACCCCCGCGGCGCCGTCGAATTTACCGTTGTAATCGAAATTACCGTTGATGTAAACGTTTTTTTCGGTGTTGACGGTCAGGTTGGTTCTTATATTTCCGGCAAAGCCGGCGGCGCCCTTAAAGGTCACCGGGCCGTTTAGGAAGTCGGCCAACCCGCCGAAGTAGACTTTGTCCTCAAACATCCCCTTGTTTATGGAGGCGGTCGTAGTGAAGAAAGCCCACTTCTTAAAAGCGACTTCGCTTTGAATATCCGCCGCCCCGTTAAAGAAGACGGTGCTGTCGAACTGAAATTTTTTGATGCCGCTGGGAACGGTTACCTTGTCGTGAAAGTAGACCGAGCCGTCGAATAATAGGTCTATGTTGTTTCCGTTGAATATGACGGCATCCTTAAAAGTCGCCGCTCCTCCCCCAACGTCCATCCCGGCGTCCGCCATAACCTGAGCCTCGGAATAAAAAAGGTTTTTTGGAGCGTATCCGGCAAAGCTATCCGCCGTCAAATTTTCCAGCCGGTAAAACGCCCAAGCCTTCTTCATCTCCTTTCCCGAAGCGTTCTTTCCGACGCCGATCTCAAATCCGGCGTTTATGTGGGGTTGGGTAGCGTCAAGTTTGTTTTGGTAGTATTTGAGCCGGCTCGAAAAAAAGCGGCCTGCGGCTATGGGTTGGCGCCCGTTTGCGCCGTTGAACAAAAACGATTCCGGGCCGCCCGTCGTCCCGCTCTTGTCAACGGCGTCGAGGAATTCCGCTCCGACCGCTCCGCCGTTAAGAAAAAAACCTTCCGTGGCCACGATCCCGCTACGAGCGGTGCCGTACATTGTCAGCGCGGAGGCGTGTCCGACGCTGTTCGCCGACTGCGCCCCGGTGTTTTTAACCATAGACGAGACCACTATGGCGATGAAAACGAGTGCGGCGAGAACGCCGACTATCACGGAACCGTTGCTCGCGCGAGATTCCGTCAGTAGCTTTTTTAAGCAATTCATGCCGTACCTCCTTAAAATAAAAAACCAAAGTCAAATAATTTAAATCAAATTCGTTTAAGGGGAGGGCTCTGTAACAGCG
>LIUJ01000209.1:0-6992 GCA_001462255.1 Fibrobacteria bacterium GUT77
ATCTAACCGTCATGGCGGACTTGATCCGCCATCTCCTTGAATAACAACAGATTGCGGGTCAAGCCCGCAATGACGACGATTTCGACAAGTTAAACGTTTACACAGATATTGAAACTGTCTCGGCAACCTCAATCTGTTGTACGCCTACAAATTTGGAGTACACCTGAAAATCTTTCTCGACTTCAAGGCATAACGATATGACTTCCTTGATTTTCTCCAATACTTCCGGAACGGTGTCGGCTTGCGTGTGGCAACCCGTCAATGACGGTACGGAAGCGACATAAGAGCCGCTTTCGTCTTGCTCAATCAATACCACAAAATTGTAGGTCATATCGTCAACCCTCTCACATTATCCCATTACCCATAAATAATATCTATCGCACAAAAGGGCGGCCGCGTGACCGCCCCTATGAGCAATCTTCAAATCGTTAACCGGTCGTCAATACGTCACAACCTTCAACGACAACGGCGCTTTACCGGGGCCGCCGAAAAGCCGCAGAAAGACAACGCTGTGCTTTAAGTTGCCCACGCTTAGGTCGGTCGTTTGGGCGCCGATCTTTCCCGACCGTACCTCCCTGCCCTGCAAATCAATCACCGAGTAAGAAGTGAAACCGTGGCCTGCCGCCAACGACGCGGTGAAACCGCGTACCGTCGGCCTAAGGGCCACCTGAGCGCGTACGCCGTTGGCCTTTGCCGTATTGTACTTTACCGAATTCGGCGGAGTCGCCGTGTCCGGCGGTTCTACAATATTCTGCTTATCGCCTATCAGCAGGAAGTAATCTACGTTGACCGCGCTCTGGAAGTTCAACACTATCGTGTTGTTGCCGGCGTTGAGTCTTACCTTGGAACTGAGCGTCGCCGTTATGTAGGCGTCCCAACTACCCGTGTTGTTACCGCTTATCGTTCCGACGTTCTGCCCGTTCACGGATACGGTAAAGGAGTAACTCGGTATATCGGTGCCGGCGGCGACCCTGAACTGCATGGTGTAATCCCCGGCGCTCGACGCGCTCACGTTGTTGTAGGTCGTCGAGTAACCGCTTTCAATATAGCCGATGTTTGTAATGCCGTTGGCCGTTTCAGTTTTCATAGCATCACCGACTTTATTAGTGTAACTCTCCGCCTCGACCTTTATGGTATCCCCTCCTCCGCCAGACGGGGGCGTTACGGCGGTCGACGTAAAGTTCGCCGTAATCGTGGCGTTTGAAGTCAGGGTGACCGTCGTCGTCGCGGTGCTCGCGTTGGCGATGGAGGCGCCGCCCGTCGTAACCGTCCAACCGGTGAAACTGTAACCGCTTGCCGGCGTCGCCGCAATGCTTACCGCCGTCCCTCCGTCTACGGAGACCTGCGCCGAGTAATCCGCGTTATTGACCTTGACCGTGCCAGCGCCGTTGTCCGGAAGACGACTGACCGTCAGCGTGTACTTTGTGGGCGTTGTGGGGTTCTGCGTGAAATTGGCCTTCACGGTCACGTTGCCGTTTACGGTTATTGACGTGGAGGCGCTGTTAGCGTTAGCGATTGTGCCGCTACCGGATGTTATCGTCCAGTTAGCGAATGTATAACCGCTTGCCGGAGTAGCCGATATAGTGACTTGCGTTCCCGCGCTTATGCTTGATTGACTGCTCGCCGGCGTAGTGGTTCCGCCCGCCGTCGGGTTCTTTTCGACAGTCAGCGTGTAGGTGGTTGGGGTTACGGGAGGATCACCGCCACTTGGAGGATTGCCTGTGGCCGCTTTCTGATACCGATCAACCAACACAGCAGGACAACTGACCTCTTTGTAAGTCATCGTCGGATTATTGGCCGCCATAAGCCAATCGGCGTAGAAGTCGCAACCCGCCTTTAGCCACTCAAGCCCCGATTTGCCGAATACTTCGCTACATTTGCCCTTTAGTTGTGTTTGAGCTGACGGCAGAGACGTAGGGTTGCCCAAAGAAGCCAAGAGACCGCCCGACTGTTCGCCAAGCGCGGACTTGCTAATGCCTAACTGACCGGAAAAACTGTCAAACTGTCCCACTCCACCGCCCGGAACCAAAAAGTCAAACTGACCCCCGGCGACATCCCAGCCCATGTTGCTACCCATCACGATCAGGGTCTTCCCTATGAGCGCCTTATGCGTTGCACCAGCGCTTCCGTGCTTGAAGCCTCCGTCGAATTTGAGTTCAAAACATACCCCGCACCTATCGGTCGGCGTGGCCGCGAATCCGTACGCCTTATTCGGGTCGTTACTGTCTACGAACGGAATCATGTCCCAACATGTGTAGGAGTTACCCCCCTCGCATGAACTTTTGTTAGCGTCGCTTGTGTTCATTTTTTGGTTCTGCTTATTGCACTCCTTACACGGCCCGACGCCATTGGCAAATTGCTTGTCGCTCCAAGAGCAACTCGGCTTGCAACCGTCCCAATAACGAGACATCCAACCGTTTTGTTGCGCGCTAACGGATGTAACGCCAAAAACAACAGATAACGCCATAGCCGCCAAAAACATCCTTTTCATACCCATACGCAACCACCTTTCTACTGTTATAGTTTAAACAATTTGTTTGTAACCAACCTAGTTCTAAAAAAACCTCTACACTTTAATATAATATACGTTATAACAAGTCAAATTATGCGCAATATTTTCCACCTCGCCGCTTTTTCCGTCAATTCACTACCAAACCCCCACAACCGTCGACACCTTCCCCGTCTTCCCGTCCGCCGTATTTATCACCCCTCTAACCGCGTACGTCCCCTCGGATACTACGCGTCCTTTAGCGTCTTTCAAATCCCAAGACCCAACTTGACGTTTCTGTAGGTTACTATGGTTTTTGTCGCGAATTTTTATAACATTAACAAAATTACCGGCCGCGTCGTAAATCCGCAATTCGCAATCGAAAACGCGTTTGCCCTGCCAAAAGATACCTACTTTACCCACGGATTTCGCTATCGGATTCGGGCCAAACGTCAATTCGTCTTGCGACGCGGTTACAATAGGGGATACGATTGCCGCGTTCGTCTCTGATTTTACGTCGGGAACCACCCGATCATTTGTTTGAACAGCGGTCACATCCGCCCACCGCGCTATCAACGTCATATCGCTTGTCACGTTGCTGTAATCTTTATCCCAAACAAGGACATAACCCTCTTTCGTAGGCTTGGGCGGGAGCGCCGATTTGCCGTTTTGCACCAATTGCATACCCATCTTATCGCCGGAATCGCTCACAAATGTTACCAAATGAGCGGCGCCGCCATACGGATTTGCCGATTCCGCGGTAACGGCGACCGTGGTTTCCCTACGTTTCTTTTGCGGCGTGAATACGAACTCATTGTCATCCCACACGCCGCTAAATCCCGATACGGCGGATTCGCTCGCCAAATAATTTTCTGATACGTTCAAATACTCAATTTCCATGTTCGTTAAACTGCTTATGAACAGCGAGTCCAAGTTATTATTATAACAAGTAAGCGTATATATGACACCTCGTGGCAGTATCAACTTTGTCAATTGATTGTTATCACAAAACAGCCAATACGCATCACGATAACTCGATAAGTCCAATTTGGTTAGTTTGTTTCTTGAGCAATCTAACCATCCGAGTTGCAACCTCTCAGGCTTAGGTTGCATAGGTAATTTTAGTGACTCTATTTTGTTGTCACAACAAATAAGCCGAGATAGATCAGTAATATTCGACATATCCAATTCCGTTAGTCTGTTTTCGTTACAAATTAGTACCACCAACAGAGTATTATTTGAGATATCTAACGTTGTTAACTTATTGTGTTGGCAATGGAGTTCGGTTAATAGTATGTTATTTGATACATCTAGTTTACTTAAATTATTATAACAGCACCATAGTAGATGCAATCCGATATTGTTTGACACATCCAATTCAGTCAACTCGTTGTTATCACAATAGAACATTCCTAACCCAACGAGGTGCTCTATTCCATCCAAGTTCTTTATAATTTTCCCGGTTATGGAACCAGATACATTAATAAGATAAATATCTGACACATCCGTTGTCAGTATCGGTTCACCGGCTTTTTTTCCAATTTCGTTACGTACCGCCGCAAGAAAATTAGCATCGGTAAACTCCTTTGTAATGTCGGTTTTTTGCGGCAAAAACATAAACTTAGAAGTGGCCGGAACGCCGGTTACCCAAGAACTGTTCAACATAAAATTACTGTCGCATTTCAACTCTTCTATCTTAATGCCCGTTACGTCCAGCATTTTCAGTTTGTTGTTGTTGCAATACAATTTTTTCAACGCAACGGCCGCCGGTACGCCCGTGGCTCTCTTTACAACTTGTAATTGATTCGGAGCGGTAACCGCATCCATTGTCAACTTATTCCCCGACACATTCAGCGATTTCAAACTGTTATTTGAGCAATCCAAACTTTGCAAAGCAATATTCTTAGACACGTCCAACGACGTAAGTGAGTTGTTGGAGCAGTTCAACGATTTCAGCGCGGTAAAATATTCTATTCCGCTTAAATCTTTTATACCTAAATTGCTTACGTTAAGATTGGTAATGTTTCCCACGTCTTGGCCGTATATCAGGCCGCTTGTGGGTTTACCGATAAGGTCGCATATCGCTTTGCGGAAGTTGGGGTCGACGAATTTTGATGTGATGTCGGGCAATACCACCGTGATTTCTACAGTGGTATTGCTAACCTCCGCATTAAAACTTCCGTCCATAATTTCCCACTTGCCTTCCTTAACTATCGGCTCATTAATATCAAAAATTTGCCATGCGTCTTCGCTTCTTCCGTCAAACGGCAAAAACGCAGCTTTAATTTTGTATTTTCCCGGAGCTATATTATCGGGCAACCTGCATTCCACGGAGTTTGCAATACGCCAACCCTGTATACTCGTTAAATTGCCGCCTCCCGTTAACGCGTCTATAGCGTATATCAATTTCCACGTAACTCCAATAATTTCCACAAAGTTGTTTTTATCGTCTAACAGCGCCACCCCCAAGTTGCCTCCCGGAAAGTCTCTTGTGGTATTGTTATACACCAAGATATCTTCCTTTCCGTCGCCGTATCCAAACGCTCCGATGTAAAATTTATCACCCGGATACAATACCGTAAGTCCGTCGTCGCCGATATCTTTAGCGTAAGATCCCCCGGTCTTGCTGGCTCTAAACTGACCTATCAAGCTATAGCTGTTGTCTACCAATCCCGGTTTGATATTGATTATCGCGCTTTGAGCGTCATTAAACGCTCCAACGGCGTTTTTAGGATCCAACGACGTGGTTAAATACCACCCGTCGCATTCACCGTCCCACCCCCAGTTAAAATGAAAGTAATTGCTTTCCTTATCGTAGGCGTCGCATACAAACGCGTGACCTACGCTCCCAAAAACCCAATCCAATTTATTCCCGCTGTACAAAATCGGTCTGTTGTCGTCCAACTGCTTTCTTATTTCCGCGTGCCATTCCGTTTCTTTATTGTATGATGCCCTACTTATACTTTTCATAGCGTTACCGTATCCAAAATATGTGACTAACGCTATCATTGCGTTAGTTACAAACGCTCCGGAGGCGTTTGACCCGTACGCCATATCCACGCTCGCCCCGGCATGGCGCATTAATGTGGCTACGGCGTTGTTTTGCGTCGCGTTCGCGGTACCGTCGTAGACGTCTTTCATATTTTTCCAATCGTAATCGACATTAAATTCTATTCCGTTTTTACTTCCGTTGCCTCTTGTCGGATAGCCGTATTTTTTCATTATTTGCGCCATAGCCGTAGCCACGCAACCGGTAGGGTTGTTGTTCGGGGTATTGTTGTTGTAAGGAGCGTCCTGCCCCCACTTGGTTTTCAGCGTATCCCCCACAATCTTTGTTGGGGCAAACGAGCCTTTTTTCCACAATTGTTTAGTGTCTTCACTCTGCGTAAACCCCTGTTCGTTCGCAAAGGCAATTTGACGCGACAAATAATCCATCCAATACACAAAGTTCGGCGGCAGATTGCGTTCGTCGTAATTTCCGCCGGTAGAAAATCCCAGTATCGGACTTGCCACATCGTCGGCCGCGACAATAACAAAACCGCCGTTATCGGATTCGCTCAAGCCGAACACGTAATAGAGCGTATCCTCCCCCGTCGATTCCAAATTTTTTTTCAACGCGCCGCCCACGTTGCCGGCGTGTTTTTGTCTCGCCTTCACGGCGATATGTTTTAGGCGGACATACCCTTTTGTTTGCGACGCTTGTTTATTGTCCGCGAAACGTTGCGCCGCCTGTTGGGCTTGTTCCGGGCCCACTCTTTTGGCGTATACCGCAATCGGTATGATAAGAAACGTAGCTAAAATCGCTAACGCCAAGCACTTTGCGTGTTTATTCAATTGGCACCCCATTATTGAACGGTTACGGTTTACCACCGGCTGAATTGCCGTCTATTATGGTATAAATTAATACATAAAGCGTCCGCGTTCACCATTTCCCTGCTTGGTCAATAGAAATTTTTTGTACTTTGATTCTGTCGTTTTCTTCGTTTACTTCCACCGAATATATCCCTTTTTCCTCTATTATTCGGCGGGCTTCGCGGGTAAAGTTGACGCCCGCGGCGGCGGCGTAGATGGTTTTGTTTTTTACTCCGGTCAGCGTTTCGTCTTTCCGCAGTTTTTGTACCCGTTCCAAGAGGGCCGTTACGTCTTTTTCCTCAAAAAGCGTTTTGGCCTCCACGACCATTACTTCGTGGCCGTTTTCGAGATATAGGTCGATCTCAGCCAACGCGGAGCCGTCCGCTCGCTTGAACACGTTACCGTACGACGCTTTGGTAAATATATGTCCGAGCGCGTTTATTTTTGTTGATAATCCGGGGAGCAGTACCATTTCTATGATATGGCCGATGGAATTACGCACGCGGCCGAATCCGAAATTTATGCTGTTCGTCAATTTGTCAACGGTTTCTTGTGTTTTTTGTTGGAAGCGTTCCGTCTCTTTTTGCATACTCGTCAAAGATTCTTGTGTTCTTTGTTGCATGCTCGCCAAAGATTCTTGTGTTTTTTGTTG
>LIUJ01000209.1:7180-10379 GCA_001462255.1 Fibrobacteria bacterium GUT77
GTGTTTTTTGTTGCATGCTCGTCAGAGATTCTTGTGTTTTTTGTTGCATGCTCGTCAGAGATTCTTGCATGCTCGCCAAAGATTCCTGTGTTCTTTGTTGCATGCTCGCTAAAGATTTTTGTGTTTTTTGTTGCATGCTCGCTAAAGATTCTTGTGTTTTTTGTTGCATTATCGCCAATTTCTCGATTTCCGTCTCCGCCGCCGCAATACTGGCCTTCAGCGACGCATTCATTGACAAAATCGCTTCTTCTATCATATATATTCTATCCGTAGCTTTTGGGGTCTTTGGGGTAGATACGCCTTTTTTGACCGTTGATTTTTTTGTGTTGTTTTTTAAAGCCATAACCGTACCGGTCCTTTCCCGATAGTGCGCGTAAAAAGCTACCCATTGCGTAAACATACGCGTTTACGCGGCAATCCGTGAGACGAAAATGCCCCAAAATCCCCGCGAGTACGGTCTACGCGGAGGAGCGGCGAAACCCCATAAATCGCCTGTATTTATACAATATGTTGTGTGGGCTGTTTCGGCGACACAAGATATTGTGGGCGGATAGGGCGCGTCGCAAATATCGGCGGCAACCCGGTCACTTATATAAGATACGAAAAAAAAGCCGAATATGCAAGATATTTGTTGTAAAAATAAATATTTACGGTTGCGGGTACGCGTTTTAGAACTGCGGTTTTTAGGTCAGCCGCTCTCCCCACCAAGCAGGTATAGCACCGCCATCCGCACCGCGACCCCGTTGGTTACCTGGTTCAGTATCACGGAGTTGGCGCAATCCGCCACGTTCGACGCAAGCTCCACGCCTCTGTTGATCGGGCCGGGGTGCATTATCACCACCTCTTTCTTCATTTTAGACAGCATATCCATATCGAACCCGTAGCGTTCGCGGTACTCGTGTACGGAGGGGAAGACGGCGCTTGATTGGCGTTCGAGTTGCACGCGCAGCAGCATTACCACGTCCGCCCCGTCGAGCGCCTCGTCGACGTCGTCGGTAACGGGCACTCCGAGGGAATCGGTATGTTGCGGCAACAGCGTAGGCGGGCCGCAGAGCGTTACGTTCATTCCCATCGTTTTCATCCCCCAGGCGTTGGAGCGGGCCACGCGGCTATGGAAGATGTCGCCGATTATCGCTACTTTTAGCCCCTCAAGCCGCCCGAACTTTTGGCGGATGGTCATCATGTCCAAAAGCGCCTGCGTGGGGTGTTCGTGCAACCCGTCCCCGGCGTTGACGATCACCGCGTCGGTGCACTGCGTAAGGAAGTACGGCGCGCCGGCGCATGGGTGGCGCACCACCACCATGTCGATCATCATGGCCTCGATGTTCTGTATGGTATCTCTGAGGCTCTCGCCTTTGTTGACGGAACTTGTTGACACGCTGAAATTGAGGGGGCTCGCGGAGAGGCGTTTTTCGGCTAACTCGAATGATATTTTTGTTCGCGTACTGTTTTCGTAAAACAAATTGACGACCGTCTTCCCCCTTAGCGTGGGCACCACCTTTATGTCCCTCTGCAGCACTCCGTAAAATTCGTCCGCCGTATCAAGTATCAAATTGATGTCCTCGCGGGAAACCCCCTCCAGTCCAAGCAGGTGCTGTATTTGCAGGCTCATTGTCCGCCGCCCTCCCCCTCAATTTCCATAAGCCAAAGCGAGTCCTCCCCGTCGAGTTCGCTCACCTTGAGCGAGACTTCCTGCGTGGGGGAGGTGGTAATCTTCCGGCCAACGTAGTCGGCGCGGATGGGCAATTCGCGGTGTCCGCGGTCTATGAGCACGGCCAATTGTATTTCGCGGGGGCGCCCGTAATCCATCAGCGCGTCGAGCGCCGCGCGCACGGTGCGCCCGGTAAATAGGACGTCGTCGACCAAGACGACGCTCTTCTCGTTTATGTCGAACGGGATGTCGGTAACCCGAACCTCCGGCTGCCGTAGGCGGCAACGGTAGTCGTCGCGATACAGGGTGGTGTCCAAAACGCCGGTAAGGGGCGGCGCGTCGATCCCGGCCATGGCGGTGATTTTGGCCGCGATCCGCCGCGCCAAAAACACCCCCCGCGACTGCATACCTACAATACGGACGCCGCCCAAATCGCTGTGCCGCTCTAATAGCTGGTGCGAAATACGGGTGAGGGCAAGATCGAGGGCGTGGGCGTCCATTATGAGCTCTATCTTTTTCATAACTTACAATAAATACATTCGGCGCGGGGTCAAAGTCAAATTTCTTTATCGCGCGCCCCAAAAAAATACGATTTTTTTGACACGCGGGGGCGGCGAAATGTATATTTAGTGTCTTACTAACTTAGAAACGGAAAAGGCCATTTAAGAGATGAGCGACCAGCAATACACCGCAAGTAGCATAACCGCCCTAAAGGGGCTCGACGCCGTCCGCAAGCGTCCCGCCATGTACATCGGCAGCACCGGTTCGCCGGGGCTTCACCACCTTGTATACGAGGTGGTGGACAACTCCATCGACGAGGCGTTGGCCGGGTATTGTACGCGGGTCGACGTTACGATCCACCCCGATAACAGCGTCTCGGTCGTGGACGACGGGCGCGGTATACCCGTGGACTACCACGAGGAGGAGAAGATGTCGGCTTTGCAGCTGGTTCTGACCACGCTGCACGCCGGCGGCAAGTTCAACAACTCCGCCTACAAGGTCTCCGGCGGGCTTCACGGGGTGGGCGTTTCTTGCGTCAACGCGCTGTCGGTCAACATGACGGCGGAGGTTTTTAGGGACGGCAACGTCTACTCCATGGAGTTCTGCCGCGGTCTGGCCGTTACCGAGCTTAAAACGGGACCGGGCACCCCCGACGGGCGCGGGACGAAAATCACGTTTAAGCCGGATCCGGAGATATTCGAGACCACGGAGTACAGCTTCGATATTCTGTCTAAGCGGTTGCGGGAGCTCGCGTTTCTGAACAAGGGAATAATCATCAACATAAGCGACGAACGCGCCGACGGAAAGAGCCACGAGTTTTGCTATCCCGGCGGGCTGTCGTCGTTCATAAAATATCTTGATGAAAACAAGACTCCGTTGCACCCGGCACCGATATGTTTTTCGCAAACGCGCGACGGCGTGGAAGTGGAAATCGCAATGCAGTACAACGACTCCTACAACGAAAACATCTTCTCGTTCGCCAACAACATAAACACGGTGGACGGCGGCACGCACCTCTCCGGTTTCAAGACGGCGCTCACCCGCACG
>LIUJ01000210.1:0-1645 GCA_001462255.1 Fibrobacteria bacterium GUT77
GCGGCCAATGCCAAAGGAGCGCCGTGAACTTCTATGGTTTCGCTGTAGGTTTTGTCGAGCCTCCTCAAACTGCCGGCGCTTGTAATGCCTAAAATAAGGAGCAACGCCACGGTGATGCCGAACCCTACAAACAGTTTTACCGATACTTTTAGATTTTTCATAACTCTCCCCCCATCCTCCCCGTTCTTAAAAATTAAGGTATTATTTTATTATGATTATTTATAGACGTTTTTTTATTGATTTTAGCGTAACCTGTTTTTGCGATAATAATCCGTCATAATAATTTCAAAAAATCATCCAACTTCATTCCGGCTTGAATCAGGATACATTTTAAAGTTCCTCGTGCTACCGTATCGTGCATCGGAATAACGACAGTACGGTATCCGTCGGTATATTTTGCGTGGCTTCCTTTTTGACTTTTATACGCAAACCCTATTTTGGATAACGCGGCAATGATTTCCTTGGGTTTTAGTATAGGGTATTTGTTGGTCATTATAACGTCATTTCCAATGTGGTTATATAAACCGGTTCTTTTCTGAGGAGAATCAAATCTTCTTTATTTGTTTCATCCTCATAATATAAAACGATGGCTTCTTTCAAGTTCTCCATCGCCTCAATAATGGTTTTACCTTGCGAAGCGACGCTGTTTTCAAGACAGGTTGCGACAAACCAATCGTCTTCTTGTTCTATCTTAATCATACCCTTAAAAATCATCTTATCCTCCGGTATAACGTGTAAGTTTACTCATTTATCGAATACAAACGGTCGGCAACCCTCATTATAAATATAATATACGTATAATGAGGGCAAACCGGTTTTGTATTAACGTCTCCAAAGTTTTTGTTTGCCTCTTGGCCGCCGAAATCCCTTTCCGCGTCAGAAATCGTTCAAATCCCCATCGTCCAACGGGATGATCTCCGTCGCCTTAACCGCTTTCGCCGGTTTTGGCGCCGCCGATTTGTCGGGCAGAGCCGCTACGACCGGACGTTTTAGCGGTTGGGGCGGGGGCAGGCCGCGTCTTGCGCCGAATCCGGCGGAGGCGTGCACGCTACCGGCTGTCAGTTTGAATGCGCTTACCATGCTCGCGAGTTCGGCGGCTTGGCTACTCAACTCCTCTGAAGCGCTGGCCGACTCTTCAGAGTTGGCGGCGTTGCTTTGGGTCACCTGATTCATAGACGCCACGGCTTTGTTCACCTGCTCTATGCCTTGCGCCTGCTCGCCGGAAGCGGCGGCGATCTCGGCTATAAGGTCGCCCACTTTGTCGGCGCGGTCGACTATCTGGCTTAGCGACTTGGCGACTTCTTCGGTGATCCTCACGCCGCCGGCGGCGCTCTTCACCGATTCCTCAATCATGTTCGCGGTGTTTTTGGCGGCCTCGGCGCTACGTTGCGCGAGGTTGCGCACCTCCTCGGCCACAACGGCGAATCCCTTGCCGGCCTCCCCCGCGCGGGCTGCCTCTACCGCCGCGTTGAGCGCCAAAAGATTGGTTTGGAAAGCGATGTCGTCTATCGTCTTTATGATTTTGGCCGTGTTGTCCGCCGACTGTTTTATCTCGTTTATGGCGGCGGCCATGTTCTTCATGGCGGCGTCGCCCTCGTTTGCGGCGGTACGCGCCTCGGAGGCCAAAAGCTTCGCCTGATTGGAG
>LIUJ01000210.1:1820-3838 GCA_001462255.1 Fibrobacteria bacterium GUT77
GCTCGACGATACCTCCTCAAGCGAACTTGCCTGTTTGTTCGCGCCCTCGGCCAAATTTTGCGCACCGCTTGAAATCTGGTTGCTCGCGCTCGTTACCTGCGATACGGCCTCCGCCACTTGGCTTAGCGCGTCGTCCAAGTTTTGCACTACGGTGTTGATGTTGTCCTTCATCTTGGCGTAGTCGCCCTTGTAGTTGTGGGTAAGCCTCTGCGACATATCCTTCTTGGCCGCTGCCGTAAGCACCTTGCCGCCGTCGTCGATGATAAGTGAGTTCAGGGCGTCTATTGTGCCCTTTAGGGCTACGCTGATTTCGTCGCTGGGATCGGTTAGTTTAATCTTAGCGTTAAGGTCGCCCTCCGAAATCTGCTTCATGGTGCCTACGACGATGTTTTGCAGGTTGTCGGCGAAGGTGTCCATAGTCTTGGCCATCTCGCCGATTTCGTCGGAGCGGTCGAGCCTTAGCCTTTCGCCCAAGTGCCCTTGTTCCAGTTCGCTTATCATCCTTACCGTGGCGGTCAGCGGTTTGCTGATTAGTGCGCTGATGTAAATGCCCAAGAATATTGCGGCGCACGCGCCGATAGCGAGCAGAATGACCATAACGGTGAAGACGGTTTTATATTCGGCGTTACCTTTGGCTTGTTCGCCGCGCAACACCTCGATTTTGAAGTTCATGCATTTGTCTAAGTTTGCGGCTATCTTATCCGCCGCCGGTTTTGTGACGTTGGTTATTTGCGTCATGATATCCGCCGTTGAGACGCCTTTTTCGGCTTCTTCCACCATGTGGTACATAGACGGTTTGAAAGTTTTAGTCCACAGTTCCCGAGACTCGTCGATTGTTTTCTTGGTGTCCGGGCGGATGGCGAATTTTGCGAACGAGTCGAAAGATTTTTCAAACTTCCCGCTCCAGTCGTCGATTGAGGTTCTCGTGGACTGCATTTTCTCCTTATTGCCCGTGAATATGGCGCAGGCCCGTGTTTCGGCGCGCAGGGAGTGGATGGCTTCCATGGCGCGTCCGGCATCGGCCAGCGGTATGCCGTGGTTGTCGATGGTCTTTGAGTAATCGCCGTTTATGTCGTGCAAATTGACGATGGCCGTAATGCCGACCACGAAGAGCAGAACGACGGTGATGCCGAACCCTACGAACAGTTTCATTGACACTTTTAGGTTTTTCATAACAATCTCCTTTGTTTTATTGCGTTATATTGTGTTTTGACGGTCATAACATTTTTTACGGTGACCGTCGCATTGCCGAGCAAAGCAACCCGAATTTTACGCCACTTTTGCCACGCTGTCGATTTCCTCGGACGAAAGCACCCGCTCTATGTTGAGCAGGATCTTCACCGCCCCCTTCGTTTTGGCCATGCCGAGGATGAACGCCGTGTCTACGCTTGTCCCGAACTTAGGGGGGTCTTCAATGTCCTTTCCGAGGATGTCGAGAACCTCGGAGACGGTGTCCACGAGTATACCGATTTGGACGACCCCGATAGACGCCGTGACGTCCACGACGATTATACAGGTCTCGGCGGTGTCGGCGGTAGTGTTTAGCCCGAACTTCGTGCGCAAGTCGATTACGGGGATCACCTTGCCGCGCAGGTTTATCACTCCGCGCACAAACGACGGCGTACGCGGCAGACCGGTTATGGCCATCATACCGATGATTTCCCTGACTTTCAGGATTTCAAGCCCGTATTCTTCGTCCGCCAGCTTGAAAGTGAGGTATTTCCCGGCCAAATCGGCCGCCGTTTTTTCGTTAGCGTCCCCCATATTGCCCAACCCCTTTCGTTTGGTAGGCTAAAATGGCCTATACCAACAGTTACGGTTCAATTTCATAAGGCGCCGCTCAATAAGGATACAAGGCGCAATAACATAACCGTTAAATATATATATCGCCGCGTAGTCATTTTGCAAATATTGACAATTTTTTAGGCGAGCAGGGTTAAATCGTATAGTAAAGGCGGGGTGGATTGGCAATGACGGTATAATCGGAACGCGTCATAAAAAAACAAAAAGGGCGACCT
>LIUJ01000211.1 GCA_001462255.1 Fibrobacteria bacterium GUT77
ACCGGTACGGGAATACTGACGCTGATAATCGCAAGGTTTCTTGAAAACAAGTCGCCGTCATGGGTCAGATACGCCCTGTACGTCGGCGGCGGAACCATGTTTGCGGGCGGAGGCGCGAATATCCTCAAGATGATAATGGGATTTTTACATACGTCAATCTGATATGCCGGACAATTGTGCTCAAGGCAACGGTCTTATAAAATCATTGTCGGTAACGGCGGTTTCTTCCACAGAAGAATCGCCCGGAACGGGCCTCTGTTGTTCGGCGGCCAGCGGTTTCGCGGACGGGTTTTCAAGTATATTATTGGATGGATCAATTTTAATAAATACGCCCTGCGCATCCAGGTCTTCAGGATTTACAGGTTTTGTGCCGCCGCCGGCAGCTCTTTTGTCCATGACAATTTTAAAAGCATTCTTAACAGCCTCTTCTGCGGCTTTAGCATCGTTATTAGCAGTTTCAGTATCCTCGGCAGCCTTATTTACTTCTTCCTTAGCTTCGTTAACCTTTTTAATTGCAATCTTACTTACCGCAGCGGATTCAGCGTCTTTAATAGCTTTTTGAGCGGATTCAATATATTCACTCGCACGCGCAGCATTTTCTTTGGACTCTTTAGCATCATCATTTGCCTTAATAACGGTTTTATTTTCATCCTCGGTAATAATTGAAGCGCCTTTGACTTTAGCGAGAGCCGATTCTGCGGAATCTCTGGCTTTTTTAGCGGCATCTGCGGCGGCAGCGGCTTTTGTCGCGGCATCCGTGGCTTCATCAATAGCTTTTTGTACTTTGGCTTTTTCTGCAGCAGGGACAACATTTTGGGCTTCATTGCATGTTTTGATAACAGAGGCAGCATAAGCGGCAATAGTTATAATATCTTTGCCGGCCTGTTCAATGTAGGGTTCGTTATTTTTTGCCCTGTCTTTATTGGTATCTTTAATTACCGCGGCAGCCGTGGCTTCTGCCGCGGCTTGCTTCGCGAGAACCAGATTTTCATCGGCGGTTTTTCGCGCGGCATCTGTCTCTTCGACGGCGGCTTTGACATCCTCAATAGCCTTTTTATACGTTTCTCTGTCGCGGGCGGATTTCACCGTTTCCAAAGCTCTCTCGGCGCGGCTTTTGGCGGCGGCTGCCGTTTTTACGGCTTCGGTAATTTTTCCGGCGGCTTCGGTAACTCTTGCAGAGGCTTCTTTAACTTTTACCGTTTCTTCTTTAGCTTTTTCGAGGGTCTCGGCGTCAACAGGCGTTTCGGCGGTTTTGGTTTTTTCGGCGGCTCTTTCACCTTCGGCTTTTTCGATTTTTTCTTTCCATTCCGGAGCTACCTTCCGCATTTCCTCCATATTAATAAAGCCTGCAATGCTGGTATCGTCGCCCTTGCCTTCGGTGGCAAAACGGTTCGCGAGAATTTTCATCTGGCCGCAGGTATAATCATAATCTTTCTCCGCAAAGGCAATGGAAATAGTTCGGTAAATCCTGCATAACTGTATTTTGTTCTCATTTTCATCAACAGGATAGTTGTCGTCAACGCCGTCGGAACACAGAAAAACCGCGATAGGGAATTTGTCTTTATCAAAAGACAGAAAACTACGAACCCCGAAAGCGCGCGTAAGTATATCGTCGTCACAGACGGAAGTGGTAACATTGAGGTAACATTGAGGGTCCCAGGGAACCGGCTGGTCGCCTTTGCCGTCAGGGTACAGAACAGTAAAGCGTCCGTCGCCGATGTGGAAACCAAACCAGTAATGAGGAGTGATTGCGGCGGCTATAAGCGTAGTGCCGTAAGCCCCCGGAATATACTTGCCGTCTTGATAAGCTTCGGTATCTTTACTATATCTTTCCCTGTACTTTTCACTCGCTTTTGCAAGCTCGTCCTGTGTAAACGGATCTTTCTCGTAGTCCTCCCATACTTTATTATTCCATGAGTTGACCATGGGGACAATAAGTTTTTCGTGGAGAAGTTTTTTAAACTCCGCCAGGGAACACGATCTATCGTTGATTAGTATCTCTTCGGTATTGCCCGATTCCAGTTTAAATACTTTTTGGTATTGATTAGCCTTGTATTGGCTGACAAAGTTTTGTATCTCTTTCTGGGCGCATTCTACCGCTAATTTCGAGCCTCTGTCGCTGCGTAAACAATTGCTGTCCCCGTGTCCGTCGGCAACAACCGCAATTGAAACATAATCCTTGTCATCATGAAAAGAAGCGTCCTGACAAGGAATATTATGCTTCGCGTGGCTGCCGCCGGGAACGGTAACCGAGAAAGACCTGTAACCGTTCATTACCACTCCGGTTCGCCGGTGTCCGGAGATGCAGCTATCTCGTTACTGATTTCCTGCAGGGTATTACCCAATTCTTCCTGTTTAATGACATTGGGGTCCTTATTCGGATCGGTCGATTTGGCCCCCTGGCTGGCTACCTGTGAAGCTCTAACAGAGACTTTTTTGATCATCTTTAGCAATGTCGCCGAGTTGCGGACTTCTATAACGGTTTCTTTAGAGCCGGTAAATTCTTTAAGGACGTCCTTATTCGCCTCTTCCCCAATGGCAATCGCGACTTTAACAGCAGCCTTATACCAGTTGTTTTCCCTTAATTTATCCAGACCGCCTTTCCAATCGTCGGTAGGATCGCCGTCGGAAAGCAGAAACAGCGCGGGCGCGTAAGAACCCATCGCTTCATTCATAAAACCTTTGGAGACCGAAAGCTTCTCGGCCAGGGTTCTGTACGCGTGCCCTAAATCGGTAGTGCCTGCCGCGTCCAGGTTGTTCCATGTTAAATCGCCCGCGTCAACCGGACCGTTCGCCGTTATCCAGCGCGCTCCCGAAGAAAAATCAAGGGCAGCGATTTTTATCATCGCGTCCGTGTTGTCGTCCGACATGTCCTTGATCTCCGGAAGCACTTCGCGGATAGCCTGATTCACGGCTCCAATTTTTGCCCCTTCCATGCTTCCCGAAGTATCAATGATAAAAAACAACACCATCGTCTTTCTGGGAATTACAATATTACCTCCAAACGCGTCTGACATGTTTCTCCTCCTTAAAATATTGTTAGATTATTTCGGCATTTACAAGACCGAAACTTATTGTTGTACCTTTTTTAAGCGTGACAACCGAACCGGGAACGACTGTCGCTCCGTCGGCGGTGTTCCAGTTGTTCTTGGACAGGTTCTTAAGCTGATACTCGCTGCCGTTTACTACGGTTTCGGCAGTAAGGGTTTTATAATCATCCGAACCTTTTTCGGTATGGCAGGCGTAGAGCTTTGTCCGCTGGTGAACGGGGACATTGTACCGGGGCGTTTTAATATACATCGCGAACCGGTTCGTTTTTTTGCATTTGGGGCAGGGGTTCGGATTAACCGGATCGGCAAAATATACCATCCCGCACGGACATTTAAATATTTCGGAACGCATACGGATAAAGATACGGAGCCATTCCTGCTCAAGCAACCTTTTATTGGGGTCTTTCATTACTTCTTTACTAAAGGCTTTAATAAACGCATCCCGCAAATACTGCGGCAATAACGGCCAGCGGATTATCGCCCCTATGTGTTTGTTCTGAAGGGGCCTGTTGGAATCATCGTTAGGATCCCATACAAAAAC
>LIUJ01000212.1 GCA_001462255.1 Fibrobacteria bacterium GUT77
TAAAGCCCCCCCGCAACGCCCCCCGTAAACATGCGTCGCTACCGCGCCGCAAAGACTAAAAAACATGCGCCGCTTTGCGTCGCAAACAGTTCAGACATTTTGCGCGATCGGCAGGTAGCACTTTACCGACGTTCCTACGCCGGGTTCGCTGGCTACCTCTATTGTTCCCATGTGGGACTCTATTATTTTTTTTACTATGGCTAAGCCCAAGCCGGTTCCGTCTTCTTTCGTCGTGAAGAACGGATCGAATATTTTGGCTATGTGCTCCGTACCGATCCCACAACCGGTGTCTACCACGGAGAACTGCGCGTACTCGTTGTCGGCGGAAAGGCGGACGCTGAGTTTTCCGCCGTCTTCCATGGCCTGCACGGCGTTTAAGCAAATGTTTATCACCGCTTGGTTGATCTTTTCGGGATCGGCTTTTACGAGCGGCGGTTCCGGACAATCAAAGTCCTTTTCTACGGCAATCTTCCGACCGAGTCTGCCTATCTCCACCTCCGCGAAATCGACGATCTCGTCGAGCAACGCGTCCAAGCGAACCGTTCGAAACTCCGCGGTCATAGGGCGCGTGTAGACCAATAAGTTAGTGACAATCTTGTTTAACTTCGACAAACCGTCGGTTATCTTGCCGAGGGTCTTACGCTTCGGATCCTGCGGATCCATATCCCTTTCGAGCAGACCCGCCCACATTCCCATGGCCCCAAGAGGGTTCCGTATCTCGTGAGCGACGGTGGCCGACATCTCGCCGAGAGCCGCCATCGTCTTGGCCTGCTGGACCTCACGCTCCAACGCCTCGCGCCTCGCCAAACTGTTGCGCAACTCGGCGTTTTTACGTTCCAACTCCAAGTTGACTTTCCTCACCTCTTCCTGCAACGACGCGTAGGCGCTTTCAAGCTGGCTCGACCTCTCCAAAAAATCGTTGAACATGCTTTTGAGCGCGTCGAATGTTTCGACGGATATGTAGCCGTCGGGTTGGGGTTGGGACGGCGCCGCCATAGCTGTTGTCGCTGTTATTGACATATCGTGTTTCCGTTTTTATTGTCAGCCGTTACTCTTATTGTACATTTTCTCAACATACAGTTTGAGTTTTTCTTCCTCAATCAAAAATTCTTTTATTATCGCTTCCGTCTTAGTCAGTATATCGTTTAGCGCCATTGCGTCTCTGTCGTTGGGCGGGAGGGTTTGGCGGTATCCCTGCCAAAACTCTATGTGCTCCGCCACGGACTCCCGTTCGGCGTTTATTTGGGATATCAGCTTCACCTTTTTGTCCACGCCGGCCATAAGGACGCCAGGATCGCCGCGGGCCAATATCAGCTTGCTCATGTTGGAGCGGACGGCGTCCCTCAGCTCCCTGTACACGGCCAACTGGCGCTCAAAGGAAGCGCGTAACTCCCCTATCATCATTTGCGGCGAATTGTTCAATTGGACCCGCCAGGATATTGTTTGTTAACGGTTCGGTACCGGTTTATACTTTATATATATCATTGATCATTGCCAACAAATCCTCGTCAAACCCAAAATCTCTCACCTTTTT
This sequence comes from Fibrobacteria bacterium GUT77, assembly GCA_001462255.1. Taxonomy (GTDB): domain Bacteria; phylum Fibrobacterota; class Chitinivibrionia; order Chitinivibrionales; family Chitinispirillaceae; genus GUT77. The sequence continues at coordinate 1,535 of LIUJ01000212.1, forward strand.
TATAGTTCCGTACAACGTCAACAAATTATGTATCTTAGGTAACGGCTTTTCTAACACTATAATTAACGCTTTAAAGTATTTTTCTGCGGATTAATATAAGCATGATTTTTCATATTAGTTCCTTATAACATAAAAAATTCCGTCTGCCGTATACTTTTGCGGATTTGCGGCGATCCCCCTACTGCTTAGCCGCCCCCTGACGGTACTCATGCTCCCAAACCGTGTCTTCCAGCTTCCACTGCGCCTGCTTGGACCAATAGTCGTCGGGGTACCTCTGCATGAGGTCTTTGTAGGTTTCCACCGCCTCTCGGTAAAGCTTCATGTTGCGTTGGATACCGGCTATCTGGAAGAGGCCCCACGGGGTTTCTTGGAACGCGGGGTATTTTCTCGTGACCTTTTTGTAATAGTCGAGCGCGGTGGAAAAATCTTTTTGTTTAAAATTAAGGTCGGCTACCTTGTAGTAGCTGTCGGGAACGCGCACGTAAACGCCGTTCTTCTCGCCGAGCTCTATGGCCGCGGTGAAGTAGCTTATGGCGCGAGCGTTGTCGCCAAGCATGGCGCAAGAGTTGCCCAACTTGTAGTTGATTATCACCCTATCCGTGGGCGAAGGACCGTTGCCGGCCAACGCCTGCGTGTAAGCGTCTATCGCCTTCTTGTGTTGCTCTAAGTCGGCGTAGCTGTCGCCGAGGCGCTCATACGCCCTGCCCACCCACTCGTGGGCGCGGTTGTCCTGTATGAACTTGCGGAAGAGCTTCTCCGAGACGGCGTAGTCGCTCCGCTCTTGGTAGGTACACGCCTTAAAGAAAGCGGCACGCGACGCGAATTTGTGGTTGGGAAAGCGGTCTAAAAAGAGTTGAAACTGATTTTCGGCGTCCCTGTAGAGGCGTAGGCGGTAGTAGCAGATACCGGCGTTGTAGAGGCACTGCGCCGCCACGGGGCCGGTGGGATTTTCGGCGAGCACGTTTTTGAACTCGCGCAGAGCGTCGTCGTAGCGACCGGCGGAGAAAGCGCGAATCGCCTTGAGCAACTTCTGTCCGGCGTCGGTGAGGGTGTCAACGGTCATCATAGAGAGCATGGAGTCTATGCGTATCTCTATGGGGGCGTACTTCTCCGGCGTCACCGCGGTCGACTCGGCGCTATCGGGCTTTGCGGACGCCGCCGCTTGTACCGTTTGGGGCACAACGACCATACTGTCCGGAACCTTTTGACCGCCGTAGAGCTCAATGAGTCTCGCCGCCTCGTTCCTGTCGAAATCCGTAGACTTGGTGGATAGGGCCGCTTTCAGGTATTTTACGGCCTCGCCCTTATTGCCCTCCTGCCCGAGTATGACGCCGAGATAGTAGTAGGCCGCCCCGCCGTATACGGGGTGCGGTATGGCCTTGTAGAAATTTATCTTGGCCTTATCAAGCTCACCCTTTTTCATTCGACCCAGCCCGCCGTAATAGTAGGCGCCGGGGTGGTTGGGCTGTATGGCCAATACCTCTCTTACGGCAACCAACATTTCGTCGTTTTTGCCCTGTTCGTGGAGGGATATAACCTTCTTCATGGCCTCCTCCGCCCGAGGATTCTGCTTGGCGGCCTGCGCCCCCTGCGGCGCCGGAGCGGCCGTTTGCCCCCTCGCGGCGGTAGCCGACGCTACCGGGGCGGTTTGTTCGCCTTGACGCCCGCCTACGGCCGTCGGGGGCGCCCCTTTCATCCGATTCATAATCCCGTTTATGATATTCTGCAAGCTGTCCCTAACGGCCGGATCGCCGTTGCTCTGACAATGCTGGTACTCACGCACCGCCCTGTCGAACTGACCGTCGGCGGCAAACGCGTCGGCAAGCATGAACTGCGCCCTGCTCCACCCCGGATTGTAAACAAGCGCCCTCTGCAAATTGTAGATCGCCAACTTGTGGTTGCCCTGCCTCGTGTAAATCTCCGCCAACTGCATATACGAGTTGTAGTGGTCGGGATAGGCGGCCAGCACCTTCCTAAACTCCTCTATGGCCTTATCGTCCTTCTTCTCGTTCTTGTACTGCACGGCGAGACGGTAGTGAATGTACTCGCCGGAGTCGTCGGCGCCGAAAACGGCGGCGCACGCGAGCGCGACGCAAGCGACGGCAACGATTGAACGGCTTTTGCGGATTCTCATTTTTATTGCATCACTCCTGACGGTTTCAGTAAAACGTTCCTCATTACGTCCTTAACCTGCCTATTGGCAAAACCCAATTTTATGGTCACATTCGGGTAAACCTCCTTGGCGGATATGTTGCAACCCGACAATTTCTCCATAAGCTCGTCCAACTCTTTTACGTTTTTTTCCAGTTCCCGGCACCGGTCCATAGACTCGGTCAAGTTTTTCTCGTACCACTCAAGACTGTGCAACTTCTCCCGCGGTATCTTGCCGTCGGAGCCCATATTGTCTCGCACAAAGCTAAAGAGCTCGGACACGCATCCCTCCGACAGCAGACGTTGCGCCACCATGCCGTCCATCAACACGGCGCGTTCGCCCGCCAAGCGATGTATGCCCCCCACGTCGATTACCGTCGACGCGCTGTTGTTGGTGTCGTAGCCGATCCTATCGGCCGTTACGCCGCCGGCCGCGGCCACCTTCCCTCCGGCTATGACGCCGGCCGTCACGCGCCCCTTGGCGTTGACCTCCGAATTTATGATGTCCCCCGTCACCGTAACCGCGCCGCCGGCCAAAAACTTAGCGTTCTCAATTCCGGCGACCTCCACGCTACCCCCGCACTCCACCACCGTAACCCCGCCGCCGCGTACCCGCTCTCCCACCTTGAGATCGCCGCCGCACCGCACCGACGCGCCGTCGATGCCGCCGCCTATAGTAAGCGACCCCGTAGCCACAACCGCGCCGCCGGCTCTAACGCTCCCCGAAACCTTTATGTCGCCGGTAAACGACACACGCCCCACGGCCTTGTCTATGTCGCCGGTAATCTCCTTGTAGGGGCGCACCTCTATCTTGCCGTCCGAATGGCGCCGCAAAACACCGTCGCACGTCGACACCAATATGTCGGGATTACTGCTCGAACTCACCTTAACCACGCCGTCGCCGACGATGAAAGTAACGTCGTCGACCTCCGGCGCCGCGACCGCGTTGCCGAAAACGTCCATACCGGGCGTTCCGGGCACCGGCGGAACATGGCGCGCCAACGTGTCGCCGGACTCAACATACACCAGCTTCTCCGGAACGTCGGTGCCGCTATCGCCGACACCCTTTTGACCGCCGCCGTAATCGTCGGCATCCTCCCCGTCGGCCGTCCCCTCCCCACCGACGCCGTCGTCTACGGCGACGAGCATCTCAACCTTGCCGGGAACGCCGGGCGTGGGTTCGGTGCCGCTCGCCACCTCCACAAACGCGTTGGAGCTCGCGTCCTCAACGACCTCCCGCACCGCCTCGTTGCTTATGCCGTGCACCACACCCTTGTTGAGCAACTCCGTAAGCACCATGCCCGCCGTAATTTGCCCAAAATCGTTAGACAGCGAGACATACGCTTTCATCCGATCGGCAGAATGCTTGACAATTATGCCCCTCGGCTGCTCCATCAACAAACTCCCCCAAAATCAATGTCCAACCTCACATTTTACAATTTCACAAGGTAAATATACTATACGCGCAACGCCCTCCGTCAAAATTTATAATTTTTCGCTTGATTATCCATTGCGGTTTACATATATTTATTATTGTTGACGTAAAAAACGACTTTAACGCAAGGTGCCCGATATGCCCACACCGAACACGATAAATATGTTGCTCGACGTAAACATCCCCATCGCCGTCCAGCTCGGACAGACGAAGATGACGGTGCGCGAATTGCTTAAGATGAAGAAGGGTCAGGTCGTGAAGCTGAACAGTATGGCCGGGGAGACGGTAGACGTGTTCATTAGCAAGAAGATGTTGGCCAAGGGGGAGATTACCGTGGTAGGGGACAAAATGGCCGTTCGCGTATCGCAACTTTACAGCGTCAAAGAGAAGTTCAAGCAACTGTAACGCGCGTTGTTTCGACCGTTCATTTTTTAATCCACGATCTGGTCCGACGCCACAATAAATCCCATTGGGTCTACGGGCCTTCCGTTTTTGTGCACTTCATAGTGGAGGTGCGGCCCGGTGCTTCTTCCGGTAGTGCCCACGTAGCCTATCAAACTCCCCCTCTTTATGGGCTGGCCGCTTATAACGGCGGCTTTTTGCATGTGGGCGTAAATGGTGGTGTACACACTGTCGTGGGCGACCTTTACCACGTTGCCGAAGTATGGCCCGCTACTGACCTCCTCAACCATACCGTCGGCCGGAGCGTAAATAGGCGTCCACACGGTGTTGGCTATATCGAGGCCCTCGTGCATGAGCACCATACCGAGAACCGGGTGGTTGCGGTACCCGAAAGTAGACGTTATGCGTCCGCCGCTTATGGGCCATGAGGACGGGCGCTTGTCCCACGCGCCGCGCACCTCGGCGGCGCGCCTTGACACCTCCGAAAACGTGGACTCCTGAAGCTCGGCCTGATAGTTTAGCGACATGACCTGCAGGCGCAACGACTCGGCCTTAATCATCATGGAATCGAACATCGACGCGAAAATAACATCGTCGTTTGTGGGTAGCCCACCCACGCCGGCCTTGCGTATGTCGCCGCTTATCGCTTCCAAACCGTACTTCAACCGCGCGTGGTCCTCGTAGGCGATAAGGCCGCCCATTACCTCGGCTTCCTGCTTAACAAACTTCTCTATGCTCGCGATTCTAACTTTAAGTTTACCGTTTTCGCGGCGCTCCTCCGCCGTATCGTGCGCGGCAAGCGCGTAACTCGAACTCAAATACACCATCCGGACAAAGCCCACCAACCCGACAAGCGCCGTGATCGCGACAACGATCAGCGCCGCCGTCGGCACCCTCATCGTCCTGGGACTCCCCGACTCACAGGGATCAGACGCGATGAAATTCCAATTGCTCCCACGCATATAGACCCAACCCTTTTATTAAAGTTCCCCTAATAGTCCGCCCTACCCTAATTCTAATACTGACGGTCGCCAAAATTCAACACTAATTACGCAATTTTATTATCAATACGCGAAAAACAACAAAAATAAAGAAACCGACACCCTTTTACCGACTCGATATCGACTCGGTATCTCAAGTGGCATCGGCCAACAAATTCGGATTCCTCGGCGCCCGACGGCGTCCTTTCCATTATATAATAATAATATAGCGCACACGTATATGTCAAGATTTTTACAAAAAATGTTGCGATTAAGCTTTCAGCTTCCGGTAAACGCGGCTTTAAACAGGGCTTTTTTGTCGAGAACGGCCACCGCCCCGCCTTCGCCCAAAACCAAGTGGTAACGCGGCGAGTTTGGGGACATACGCCGCAAACACGAGAGAGCCTCCATGCTTGCCCTGAGGCGCGGCAAAGGCTTCATTAACGCCCCGAAGGTCGCCATTTCATCGCTACGGCGCGCCGCCGCGTCCAAGAGCGAAACGTAGCCGACCGGCTCCGACAAATCATCCTCAAAGACGACGACCTCGTCGGCGCACAACCCGCCGTCCCCGCAAAACTCGTAGAGCAGTTGCGAGCGCCTATAGACGACGCCGCGCGCCTTCCACTCCCCTACGCCCACGGCAAACGCCCCCACGCGCTCCCCCTTCATCTCAAGCGTATTTTTCATTACACGGTCGGCGCACTCAAATATATCCCCGCGCTTGGCGCCCTCAACGGCCACAAGCACTATCTCCTCGCGCACGTCGGCGTCGTTTGGGGCCGCCGCGATGCCGAATACCTTAGAGACCGCCCCCAAAACCCAAAACACGGGCGACGCGAGGTAAAAGAAGAAAGCCAATATCGGAACGGACTTCAAGGTCATGGAAAAGGCGTACCTGCGATACATGAACTTAGGAATAACCTCGCCGAAAAGCAACAGCGCCGGCGTGAGAAACCAAGACTCCGGCGACGGTATCCTCCATAGATCGATCGGGACAGCCGCGTCCAAGCGCTCAAAAAGGCGGGAAAATATTAGCGCCGCCCCCACGTTGCATACGTTGTTGCAAATAAGGATGGTCGCCAAAAGCCGCCCCCGCCCCTTAATGAGCCGCATACCCAAACGGGCGGCCACCCCCCCCTGCGCCGCGGCGTGGGAGA
>LIUJ01000213.1 GCA_001462255.1 Fibrobacteria bacterium GUT77
CTATGAAGCGCGTCCGAATCTCCACCTACCCCGGCGTCAACGGCCCCGTCCACTACGCCTATTGCGAGGCAAAGACGCCGGAGGAGGGGCGGACGTGCGAGGGCTACGAGGAATGCAAGGCGCACAAGAAGAATACTTGTAAGTGGTACCAGTGGTTGACGGGGAGTTGCGAGAAGTACGAACCTAATATAAACGCAAGCAAAAAGAAAGGGAAGTAAAATGAGAGGCCTACAACTGTATGTAATCAAAAACGAGTACGACGCGTTAATGGCGCAAGCGGAGGATTACGCCGCTGAAAACGAGGGTGTAATCCCCGACGACCTATCCGACCGCCTCGACGAAATAGGCGAGTGTTATCAGGAGAAGATGGAGAATTGCGGCCTTATCGTCAAAAACTGTCTTGTCGAAGCGGAGGCTATCCGCAACGAGGAGAAGGCGTTGGCCGCTCGCCGGAAGTCGTTGGAGAATCGGGCGGAGTGGCTGAAGAATTACATGTCCGACAACATGGACGTCGGCGAGACTTTTGAGACGCCGAAGGTCAAGGTGAGTTTTAGGCGGTCGGAGTCGGTAGAGATAACCAACGCCGACGCCGTGCCGGACGATTACTGTAAGATTACCCGCGAGGTGTCAAAGGCCGCGATAAAGGCGGCGATAAAGGCCGGCAGTGCGGTATCGGGGGCGCAGATGGTCGAGAAGTACAACATACAAATAAAATAAAGAAAGGGGCTTTTATGGGAAACGCGGTATTGGTCTTAGGGAAAAGCGGCACCGGCAAGAGCCGCTCCCTCATTAATCTGAATCCGGCTACGACGTTTTTGATAAACGTCAACGGCAAAGACTTGCCCTTTCCGGGCGGGCGAACGAAGTACGTCAAGGTCAACGGTAACCCGAAAGGGAATATGGTTGTCGCCGACGATCACGAGAGCATTTTTAAGGCGATTAACTACGTTGACAAAGAGCGCAAAGACGTAACGGTGGGCGTCATTGACGACTTTCAGTACGTCATGGCGAACGAGTTCATGCGGCGGTCGAAGGAGCGCGGTTACGACAAGTTTACGGAGATTGCCGACCACGCTTGGGGGATAGTTCGCGCGTGTAATTCGTGCCGCGATTCGTTGATGTGGTTCATTCTCTCTCACTCCGACGAGGACGTCGACGGGAATACGAAGTGTAAGACCATCGGCAGAATGCTTGATGAAAAAATCTGTTTAGAGGGGATGTTTACCATTGTTTTGAATACGGCCGTTACACATCTTGACGGCAAGACGGAGTACCGATTCGAGACACAGAACAACGGTCATTCGGTCGCGAAGTCGCCGGAGGGGATGTTCACGGAGTTCAGAATTCCCAACGATTTAAAGTTCGTTGTGGACGCTATAAACACTTACAATAACGGAGGTAAATGATATGAAGTGGAAATTGGATTTGAACGCGGCAATGTCGGCCGGGCAGGGCGAACCTATCATGGAAGATGGCGTCTATGTAGGTAAGTTGATAGGCTGTGTCGCGAAAAAAGCAAAGACGGGGTCAAAGGGGTACGAATTTGATTTCGAGGCCAACGATGGGCGGAGGGCACGGTTTTTATCGCTCTACACCCACAAGGCCGACGGAACGATTATCTCCGTTGGATTTAACAAACTCCACGCATTACTGTATTTGCTGAAGTTGAGGGAAACGGAGGATGTACAGGTTGGCGAAGATCATAACGGCCAACCTGTTTACGGTTTACCGCAGGTGTGTGGTAAACCTATCGGTGTGAAACTCATGGGCAAAGAGTACGAAACAAGGGACGGCAATCCGGGGTTGCAGATGGAAATTGCCCATTGGTTGGATGCCGAGACGCTAAAAACGTCTACCGAGAAGCACAAGAATTTGGAGGCAAAGACAGCGGCGCGTCCGATACCGGAGTCGAAACCGAAACCGACCGCCGCGACTCCGTCTTCGGTGTCGAACGTACCGACCGTGGACGATTTGCCGTTCTAACAATCAAACAAAAAAAAGAAAGGGGAATAAGATGTTTAAAAAGTGTAAGGGAGAGGATGGCGTCTTGTCGGAAAAGGCCAGCGCGGAAAAGGAGAGGTGGGAACGTGACAGAGAGGTAGGAATGCGCGAGTACCACGAGCATAGCGCTATCCTGAGAAAGGCGCGTAAAGTGTTGTACGAGTCGCTTGATGTCGCGCTGAACAACAAGAGCCCCGATGGAAAAGTGACGGAAGTGTATTTGACTGACGTCGTGCGCATTTTGTCGGGGTTGTCCGACTTGTACGTTGTGATGGGGGTGCAGAGCCCGTACGACCTTATAAACAATGACTGCGGGGAGGTGTGACGTGGCAAACGAATTGATAGTTACGGACAATCGCGGTCTCACGATGCGGGACGCCGACGCCGAGGTGGAGGAGGCGTCAACGGCGGTTGTCGTGGCGGATGTCCCGCCTGTGGTTGCGGGAAGTTTCACCGACGAGCGCGACGGTCAAACGTACAGGACGGTGAAGATGCCGGACGGTAAGGTGTGGATGGCGGAGAACCTAAACTACAAGACGCCGGAGGGGTCATGGTGTTACGATGACAACCCGGATATGGGTGCACAGTATGGTAGGTTGTACACATGGGAGGCGGCCAAAGCGGCGGCTCCGGATGGGTGGCACTTGCCCACTCGCGAGGAGTGGAGCAACTTGGTCAAGGCGTCCGGCGGTGATGTGGCCGGTAAAAAGTTGAAGTCGGCAAGTGGTTGGAATAAGAAAGGTAACGGGACGGATGAGTATGGATTTTCGGCTCTGCCGGGCGGCACCCGCATCTCCGTCGGTAGTTTCTACGATGCCGGCTACTACGGCGTCTGGTGGTCGGCTACGGAGGGCGACGGTAGCCTCGCGTATGGCCGGGGCATGCACTACGACTACGGCAACGTGAACGAGCGCTACTACGACAAGACCCTCGGTTTTTCTGTTCGTTGTGTTGGGGACGTTGTGGAGGAGCCCAATGGGAACTAAGCACCGTGTCCCGTGCCCGTCCGAGCATGCCGAGCAGGTCGCGCTATTCCAGTGGCGCGACCTCATGGCGGCGTCGAGGCCGGAGCTATTAGCGATGTTCGCCATTCCGAACGGAGGCGCTCGTGAGGCTGTCACGGGCACTATCCTAAAGAAAGAGGGCGTATCGGCGGGCGTCCCCGACATATTCTTGGCGGTAGCTCGTGGGAAGTACAACGGGCTGTTTATTGAGATGAAAAGGAAGTGCGGCGGAGTATTCAGTGTCGCGCAGAAGCAGTGGGCGGAGAGGCTAAGGGCGCAAGGCTACTGCCACCGGGTGTGTCCCGGCGCGGAGGTGGCGATAGAAACCATTGAACGTTATTTGCAGGATGGGGAGGTGGCGTAGAACCTGTTGTGTCGATTATTGGTGTGATTCGCGAATTTCCCGGAGGGTTGAAATAATGTCATGGACAATAAGCAACGCACTCATGCAGAGCTACGAGAGCTACGAGAACTCGCGCTTTTCGCCGGAGCTGGTGGCGGAATCCTCGGCGGCCTCTTGTGTGGAATCAGAACCGTCTGCGCCGTCGAAATCGACGCCTACTGTCGCGCTGTATTGTGCGCCCGACAAAATGATGGGACGCTTGAACCTTTCCCGATATGGGATGACGTGTGCACATTTGACGGACGACCTTGGCGCGGGATTGTTGATGTGGTTTCAGCGGGGTTTCCGTGTACAGACATCAGCGTCGCGAATCCGAATGGTCGCGGAATCGATGGCGAAAAGAGCGGGCTATGGTCGCAAGCAAAACGAATCATTGGCGAAGTACGACCCAGTTTCGTCGTCGTTGAAAATAGCCCAAATATCCTTAATAAAGGAGGTGTCCGAGTCGTTGAAGACCTTACCGCCTTGGGGTATGATTGCGCGTGGGGTATTGTTTCCGCTGCCGACGCCGGAGCTCCACACCTTAGGCGTCGATGGTGGTGCCTTGCTGTGGCCCACGCCGACTGTGACTGGGAATCACAACCGGAAGGGGGCGAGTGCGACGTCGGGGAACGGATTGGCGACCGCAGTCAAATGGCGTACCCCGACGGTGCAGGACGCCAAGAACCGAACACTGTCGGCGGACGGGAACGGGAACCTGAAACTGTCGGGGCAGGTAAAGATGTTACCAACACCGACGGCGAGTCTCGGAAGACACGGCGGGCATCACCAACAGAATCACGGTCGTCCGGGATTGCAGATGGCGGCGGCGACTTGGCCGACACCGCGGACGTCGGGAATGTGTGGTGGGAGCGGGGGTTGGGAAGCTTTGAAGAAAGCGACGGAGAATGTGGAAGAAGCGCGGAAAATGGGGGCGGGGAATGGTGGGCAGTTGAACCCTCGGTGGGTCGAGTGGTTGATGGCGTGCCCCATCGGGTGGACCAGCTTAGAGCCCTTGGAAATATGCAAGTTCCGGCGGTTCTTAAAATGTTTTGGGACATTATCACAGGAGAAAAATTATGAAACTGACCGTAAAGAAGGCAAACATAAACAAAAAGGAGGGTGTTGTGCATGAGCTCGTCGTATTACACCACTCGCGAACTCGCAATTAAGGTTGGCTTCTCCGTCCGTTGGGTAATCAAATGGCGTCACCTAATCGTAGGCGCTCAACGGGTTGGCCGGTTATGGCGCTTTGACCGGGCAATCATCGACCGGCGTCTCGCCGCCAAAAAAGATATCCGTAATGGATTTTAACCACCTATGCCGTCCCATATATTATATTGTTTTTGTGCGGGGCGGCGTAGCCCGAAAAGAAAGGGTCTGTTATGTCGCTCAAGAAGTTAGGCCCCGCCAAGTGGCGGGTTATGGTGTCTGTCCGCGACAAAAACAAGGGTTATCCCATCTCCAAGCAGGTCACCGTCGTGGGTTCGCGCTCCGAGGCTGTGCTTGCCGAGGCGGATATCCTTGCCAAGTTGCGGGCACAGGTAAGTTCTTTGAAAACAGTTAGCGTCAGTACATTCGGCGACGCAATCACGTTGTACCGCGAGCGGTTACACGCCACAGGCAAGGAATCGCACAGCCACATGCGTTCGGTCGATTACATACAGCGTGAGTTCGGGCACATACCGCTTGTGGAATTGCCCGACCGCTTTGAATCGTACTTGCGGGTGATGATGGCTTCCCAAACGCGGTTTGGCAAGAAACACACCGGCGCGATGTCGAATCGCCTCATTGTCGTTGTCAAGGCGGTTTTCAATCGGCTTGTCGACCTTGAACTGATTGACCGCAATCCGATTACAAAGGTGCGTTTCCCCATGCTCAAACTGCGTGCGCGCGACAATTACCTGTCGCCGGAGGAGCGGTTACGGCTATACTCCGCCATTCAAGAAACCCGCCCGGAATTCTTGCCGTTGGTGATGTACATGATGGTTGTCCCGTGCCGTGTGTCGGAATTGACAACGGCGCGGAGAGAGCAGTATAGTCCGATAAACAACACCATCTACATTCCCGACAGCAAAACAGGCGTCCCTATGTACAAACCCGTGCCCGAAGAGATGAGGGGATACTTTATCTCCATCCCTGACGATTGTCCGTGGTTGTTCTATAAGACGGTGAACGGTAAGTATGAGCCATGGCATAGTTACCGTAATGCGTGGGACGCTGTTTTGCGTAAGGCGGGAATAGCCAAACTGCATGTCCATGACCTCCGGCACATCAGCGCCACAGACTTATTAACGGCGGGGAACCCGGAGCGCGTCATCATGGAAATTGCGGGTTGGAATTCGCCGATGCTGTCTACATATTACCACAAAAACAGTCTCGTCGCCGCCCAAACTATCCGCTTTGGAAGGGAACCGCTACAAAACCACTACAAGCCACTACAAAACCGCTACAAAGCGTGTAATTCGATGTAACTTGATGTAACTTGTTGAGGCAATAAAAAACATTAAAAACCCTTTAAAACACGCCAAAAACGCTGTTTTTATAGGGTAAGAGGTAACGAGGCCAAATACTAATTTATGATTTTACTCTGACTTTTTCAAAAGGACTATCTGTTCTATGCACCCGACCTTATTTCACGTCTTTTCGTTTCCGGTACCCTCATACGGAACGATGTTGGCGCTCTCTTTTTTGAGCGGGATCTTGCTCTCCATGTACTTCGCCAAGCAACGGGGGCTTAGCCCGGACGCGGTGTCGGACGCGGGACTTTACCTTATAGTATCCGCTATAGTCGGCGCACGCTTATACTATGTTATGACGCATTTCAGCGAGTTTTGTCCGCCGCAAGGCAGTCTGCTTGATATCGTCAACCCGTTTCAGAACGGACGTATCGGGATCAGCGGGCTTGTTATGTACGGCGGGTTCATCGCGGCTATCGTCACTACGGCTCTGTTTTTCAAAATTAAGAAGCTACCCATCCTGCCGTATTTGGACGTGTACTCACCGGGCGTCGGGCTTGGGATCGCGCTTACCCGCGTAGGGTGCTTTCTCAACGGGTGTTGCTACGGGTTGGCGACTAAGGCGGGGAGCGTCCTATCTGTAAGTTACCCGATTGTCAAGCCGTTATCTCCTGCCGGTTACTATCAGCACGTGGAGTTGGGCGGCGCTACGGGATTGTTGCCGACGCAGTTATTCGAATCCGCCGGGGGAATAATAATTGCCGTCACGCTGTATTTGATCGGCAGGAGTAAATTCTATTTTACGGGATTGCAGTTTTATTTACTCGTGGTGATGTACGCGGTGCTACGCTTTTTTATCGAATCGGTACGCTATATAGAAACGCAAAAGATAGGGCCTTTTTCGCATAACCAGTTGATATGTATTGTTTTGTTTTTGGTATTCGGCGGGATTATTATCAGAAAATTTACGTCTATCCGGCCCGCCCATTAATTATATTACTATAATTTAGTACGTTTCGCAAACTTCGCAAATAAGGAACCACACTTATGAAAATTACGTTGAATAGGCCGGGTAAAATCCTCCTTTTCGCCGTTTTTTCGGCTGTTTTCGGCGTTTTGGCTGTCTGCGGGTCGTCCGGCGGAGACAGCGTTAAGGGCGGGACGCAACCGGTTCAGAAGTCGGCGTCCGGCGGCGCGGGTGGCGGGATGCGGCAACAGGGGCCGGTGCCGGTGGAGACGGCGGAGGTCGCTACGCGCCAAATGGTCGACGTCCGCGAGTTCGCCGGTACGGTCAAGGCCGCCTATACCTACGTGATCTCCGCCAAGGTCGGCGGGCGCCTATTATCCTTAAATAAGCGCATAGGCGATGTCGTCGCGGCAAACGAATCCATCGGGCGGATAGACGACACGGAATTTCGCAACACGCTCGACGAGGCGCAAACGCAGGTACGCGTCAGCCGCGCTTCCCTCGAGGAGGCCAAGGCGCAGTTGACCTACACGGAGCGCGAGTTGGAGCGAACCAAAGGCTTGGTGAGCAAGGGCATAGCCTCGCAATCGGAGCTCGACGCCCAGGAGACGCAGATGGAGACGCAGAGGTCGCGCCACGAGTTGGCAAAGGCGCAGTTGGAGCAACGGCAGGTCGTACTAAGCCAAGCCAAGACTAATTTTGAGTACACGCAGATAAGGGCGTTGCAGGGCGGCTTCGTGGCCGTGCGCCACGTGGACGGCGGAACGCTGTTGTCCGTAGGTAGCCCCATAGTAACCGTAGTAGGCTTAGACACGGTCTTCGTGGAGTTAGCCGTAACGGAGAAGGACTATCAGAGCATAAAGCCGGGAAAGACCGCGTCCGTATCAACCGACGCCATTCCGGGGCAAACTTTCGAGGGTGTCGTCTACCGCATGGCCCCCTACTTCCAGTCCGCTTCCCGCACCGCGACGGTGGAGGTGGCGTTGAAAAACAACGCGAGGCTGCTGAAGCCGGGCATGTTCGCTCGTATCAACATAAAGTTGAACGAGGACGGCGCCGCGAGGGTAGTCCCGTCCCAGGCGTTGATAGAGAAAGACGGAAAATACTCGCTGTTCGTAATAGGGGACTCGGCCACGGTAAAAAATATTCCAGTACAAGTGGGAATAAACGACGGAACATTCGCTCAAATTTTATCACCGTCAAATTTAGACGGGAAAGTAGTAACGTTAGGTCAGCACTTATTAAAATCGGGGTCAAAAGTGATTATACCTAACGGATAAGGGAAAAAATGTCAAAAGAATCGCCGATAATATCCTTCACCGTCCACCGCCCCGTTTTGACCACGGTCATCTATTTGGTGATCTTGGTAATGGGAATTTTTTCCCTCACCCGTCTCCCCATCGACCTGATGCCGGAGATCACTATGCCGACCATCACGGTCATCACCACCTACGAGAACGCGGGGCCGTTAGAAGTCGAGGAGCTCATATCGCGCCCCATAGAATCGGCTCTTTCGGCGTTGCAGGGAATTGAGGAGATCACCTCCACCTCCACCGAGGGGCGTAGCGTGGTTCGCGTGACCTTTCCGTGGGGAACCGACCAGGAGGCGGCGGTCAACGATATGCGCGACCGCATCGACAGAATTCTCGGAGCGTTGCCCGACGGCGTCGACAGGCCGCTAATCCGCAAGTTCGACGTGTCGGCTATGCCCATTCTAAACCTCGGCGTAATGGCGCAGGACAAAGATATAAACGAATTGCAGCAGATACTTGAAGATCAGGTGCAGTACCGGTTGGAACGCGTGCCGGGGGTAGCCACCGTAGACATCCGCGGCGGGCGCAAGAAGCAGGTGCAGGTGGCGCTTAGGGCGTCGAGCATGGAGGCTTACGGGATATCCACCGACATGGTGGTAGCCGCTTTGCAACGAGAGAATAAAAACGTTCCGGCCGGTTCCATAGAGACCGGCAACCGCGACGTGGTGGTCCGCACGCTCGCGGAGTATTCCGGCGTGGGCGACGTGGCGGGTACGGTGGTCACGGTGAAGGACGGCGTGCCGGTGCGCCTCGGGGACATCGCGGACGTTTTCGACGGGTACGAGGAGGTCAAGTCGCTCGTGCGCATAAACGGGCAACCGGGCATCCGCCTAGCGATAAGCAAGCAATCGGGGAGCAATACGGTGGCGGTGGCCAACGGGGTAAAGCGCGAGGCGCGGCGGATAAACCAAGACATTCCCGGCATAGAGATGATTACGCTCATAGACAACGCCGTGTACGTGGAACGCGCCATGATGTCGGTGACGCAGTCGCTGTTATTAGGCGGCGCGATCGCCATTTTGATACTGCTGCTCTTCCTACGCAATATCTCAACTACCATAATAATAAGTACGGCCATTCCGATTTCCGTGATCGCCACTTTCGCGCTCGTCTACTTTTGCGGCTTTACGCTAAACATGATGACCTTCGGCGGGTTGGCGCTCGGCATAGGCATGTTGCTTGACAACGCCATTGTGGTATTGGACAATATTTATCATAAACGGGAACACGGCGTGGCCGCGTACGAGGCCGCCACGACAGGAGCGAGCGAGGTGTGGGCGGCGGTAACGGCGAGCACGCTGACTACGCTTGTCGTGTTTATCCCCGTGATCTTTATGCGCGGTATGTCCGGCGTAATGTTTCAGGCATTGGCCTACGTTG
The DNA here is from genome assembly GCA_001462255.1 of Fibrobacteria bacterium GUT77. Lineage (GTDB taxonomy): Bacteria > Fibrobacterota > Chitinivibrionia > Chitinivibrionales > Chitinispirillaceae > GUT77. The sequence continues at coordinate 9,507 of LIUJ01000213.1, forward strand.
TGGCTTTCTCGCTTATCTGCTCCCTCTTCGTGGCGCTTACGCTTGTCCCGATGCTTTCGGCGAGATATTTGAGCGCCAAAAGTTTGCACCATGAGGGAAATTCCATAGTATCGCGCGTCTTTCGCGTCTCCGAGGCGTTTTACGTGGCGGTGGAGCACAAGTACAGGGGGCTTATACACTGGGCGTTGCACAACCGCGTAAAGGTGATCGTCACGGTCGCGGCGCTTTTCATCGCGGCCTTCGCGGCGTTGCCGCTTGTGGGCGTGGAACTCATGCCGGCGACCGACGAGAGCGAAGTGCGCGTTAATATCGAGATGGAGGTAGGAACGAAGCTGGCGCGGTTGGACGAGACGGTGAAGAAGGTGGAAGATATCATTAATAAGGAAGTGCCGGAGGCAATTTACACGCTGTCGAACATCGCTCAGAGCGGCGGGTTCATGTCGTCGGGCGCCAACACGGCGCAGTTGCGCGTGGCCTTGGTTCCGGTCGCGCAACGCGAGCGCTCCTCGGCGAAGGTGGCCTCCGATTTGCGTCCGAAACTTGCCGGACTGCCGGGTACGACAATCCGCGTTCGCGAGGGTCAGGGAATGTTTTTGATGCGGATGGGAACGAACACCGATCAGGCCATAGGAATAGAGATACGCGGCTACGATTTGCAGACCGGCCAAACGCTGGCGCAGCAGATAAGCGCGGCGGTGCACGACGTAGACGGAATAACCGACGTGCAGATAAGCCGCGAGGCCGGTATGCCGGAGTACCGCGTTCGCATTGATAGAAACAAAGCGGCGGAGCTCGGACTCACGGCCACCGCTATCGGCAACACCGTTCAAACGGCGATGGGCGGCACCGCGGCGACAAAGGTGCGCTTAGACGGCAAGGAATACGAAGTGCTGGTGCGCCTGTCGGAAGCCGACAGGAAGAGCGTTGACAATATCAACAATTTATCGGTGCTCAACACCGCCCAACAACCGGTGGCGTTGCAGAGCGCCGCG
>LIUJ01000214.1 GCA_001462255.1 Fibrobacteria bacterium GUT77
ATCGCGCCGAAGGCAATGACCGCAACCCTCCGGTCACTGCTGTATCGGCCTCGCCTGTATCGCCGCGTTTAACTTGTTAAAGACGCCCTGGTTGAAGGCGTTTAAATACTTGAACATTATCTGCGTCTCGGCCATCTTTGCCATCTCCGTGTCTATGTCTACGTTGTTCACCCCGCTGGGCTGGGTGGGGTCGTAGGGTTTGTAGGCCTTGGGCGCTATGTCCCCCAAGTTTAGACGACCGATTTGCAGGTGGCCGCCGTCGGTACGCGTTCCCTGCAGACGCGTCCTGTCCAACGCCTGCCGCAACTCATCCTCAAAGGAGACGTCTACGCGGGCGAAACCGGGCGTGTTGACGTTGGCTATGTTGTTTGCCGTGACCCTTGCCCGCAACATCGCCGCGTTCATAGCCCCGGCTATAACCGGAACGTTTGTCTTATTGACGACCGCGCTACTGAACATATTCATAAAACCCCCAAGCGGAAATGTTGGCGCAATATTCATCCATTTATATTTTATTTCATCGCAAATCACGTGCCAATGGTCGCTTCACGCCGGTAACCGTGTGGCGGGAGACGGTATTTTTCGAAATTACTCAATATTTATCAATAATTACCGATACGGCTACCGCCGCCGTAGGGCGCGCCTAATAGATGCCGGACGGAAGCCGGTAGGAAAAAATTGCGCAACGCGGAAATAATTGCCGCGTGCCGTGATGTATATTAATGACATTATGAAAACAAACGTATTGGTCGCCGCCGCCGACATGGACGTCCACCAATTGGTGTGCGACGTTCTTGATATATGCCTCAGAAACGTTAGGGTGGAACGCGCCATGAGCCTGCAGGGTTTTTGGGCCAAAATACCCGCCCCGCCGGAACAACCGTGGCACATGGTTTTTCTCTCCGCCGAATACATAAGGGAAGAACCCGACGGCTTCATTGACCGCCTGATGGCCGTAAACCCAAACGCGGTCGCCAAAATCGTGATTTTGGGCACCGTGGCGGACGCGGAATCCGGCGGGGAAGGCCTCATAGCGGCGCCGCTTTTGATAAAACCGTTTTCGCTTGACAGGTTTGAGGAACTCGTTAAACAAATTTGCGGGCAGTAAAGCGAAACAATCGGGGGACCGTATATACGCGATATGTTCGACACGCACTGCCATTTACAGGACAAGAGGATCTTCGCCCGCGTAGGCGACGTGGTCGCCGCCGCCAACCGCGCCGACGTTACGCGTATGCTCTGTTGCGGTTGTAGCGCCGCCGACTGGGGCGAAGTTGCGCAAGTAGGGGAGGCGTATGGGGACGACGGGGTGGTATGCGCCTACGGGGTACATCCCTTTTACGCCGAAAGCGTTGACCCAAACGGCAGCGACTGGATGAATGAGCTTTCCAAACGCCTTGCCGACGACCCGTCCGCCGCCGTAGGCGAAATCGGCCTCGACCGCGCCGTCAACCCGCGAAACGACGACAAGCAGGCGGCAATCTTCATCCGCCAACTAAAAATAGCCGAACGGTACCAACGCCCCGTATCAATTCACTGCCGCAAAGCCTTCGGGATGATGTTATCGATACTGCGAGACAACGGCGGCCTGAAGTTCGGCGGCGCGGTACACTCTTACGGCGGCCCGCCAGATCTCGTTGACGAATTAGTGAAATTAGGGTGCTACATATCCTTCTCAGGATCAATACTAATTCCCAATAACAAACGGGCGGCGGCGTCGTTGAAAAAAGTTCCTGCCGATAAACTGTTAATGGAAACGGACAGCCCCGACATGTTGCCGCGCGGGGCGACCGGCCAGTTCAACGAACCGGCGAACCTTTTGCCGATACTGAACAAAGTCGCGGAGATACTCGAAGAATCCCCGCAAAAAATCGCGGAATTGACGCATGAAAACGGATGCAGACTATATCGCCTGAAATCGTATTGACGTTGATACGGATATTGAGGTTCTACTTGACAAGCAACATTCTCGCCCTCTGAGCGAAAACGTCCGCCGGATACTCCGTCAAAATCTTTTGAGCGATGTCCTGCGCGTCGTCGTTACGCCCCAACGCCTTTAATACTTCCGCCTTAACGAACATATACTCCGGGCTACGGTTGCCGCTTATATCAAATTTAAGGTTAAGATTGAGGCCGCTGTTGCCGCCTTGACCGCGCCTCCCGCCACCGATCGCTTCCAATACGGAAAGCGCCTCGGCGTACCGTGAATCGGCGGACAGCGCCCCGGCCAGCCTCACGACGAGCGCCTCGTCGATCCCGCCCGCCTGAATGTTACCGGCGCCGTCGTCAAAAAATCCCCTGAGCAACTTTACCGCCGCGCTTAAATCACCCGTATAAACGCAGTATTCCAATCTCCCCCAAATCTGCGCCGCCCCGGGACGGGCACCGCCCTCGTCCAACTTTTGCAACCAATATTTATACCGCAACGTCTCCGCCGTCGCGTTCCACGACGGCATAAATTTTAGCGAATCGAGCGTGGGGGCGGCGTCGTGGGGTTGCCCCTGAAAGATAAGGCAACGGGCGCGCCAAAGCATACGCTCCCTCGGGCTCATGACCCACGACGGCGTCGTGGAGACGGCAATTTGATTCAGCGCCTTGCCTATCTCGCCGGAAAATATGTACGCCCGAACGGCAAGAGTATCCTTTGACAGCGACGGCGGCAGTTGTTCCAATAGGCGCGCCGCCTCGTCCAAACGCCCGGTCTCCTGATTGAGCGCCACGGCCGATATCTTTGCGTCTTTGTCGGTAGCTCCCGATAGGCGCAACCAAACAAGGGCGGAGTCGCGAGCCTTAAGTTGCGCGTAGGCCTGGTACGCGGTAAACGCCGCCGACGTACGAAATTGGTTGCCATCCTCTAATCGACTATAAGCGGTTGAGGCGGCGATAGCGGCCAAGCGGTAGCGCCGCTGTGAGAAGTGGGCGCGGGCGGTCTCGGCCAATTTGCGTCCGGTAGGCGAAGACTGCGTATTGAGCGCCGTGAGTATTGATATCTCCTCGTCAAAATGCCCGTGCCGACCGTAGAAATCGGCGAGGCGGTTGCGGTAGAAAGCGGTGTCGGCCGTTGGCGACGCGAGGGCGCAGTTGCGAAAATCACGCAAAGCGTCCGACCTAACGGAGGAGTCGGCGTCGACAAAGAGTTGTTCCATTTGGCTGACGGCGACGTACTCAAACCGCTTATCGGCGGCGGCGCGGCAGTATATG
>LIUJ01000215.1 GCA_001462255.1 Fibrobacteria bacterium GUT77
GAATAATATCGCGTACGCATTACAGCGATATTATACGTATCCATTTGTTATGCGAATACGGCGGGCTGTGGATAGACGCGACGACATTCGTTTCGAGCGGACTGCCGACTTTTGACGGATTTTCGTATTGGACCGGCAGGTGGAACGGCGGCCGCCGATTCTCGAAAACCAAGCAGTTCACCGACTTTTTATCATATTGTCTGCCGAACGATATTTTATGGAGTTTTCTCAAGGAACTATATATTGACTATTGGGGCAAGTTCGACAAATTAGCCAGTTACCACATGCTTGAAGTGGCTATGCGTTGCGCGTACGAAGAGATTGTATCGGTAAAACGCCTCACAAACGCCGTACCGACGACACGACATGGCATGTTTGACCTATACACATTATTGAATTCCGAATATTCTCAAGAAAGTTACGACGAGCTATGCAAAGAGGTACGCTTTCATAAGCTGACTTACAAGGAAGATTTCAGAAAACGCACAGCCGGCGGCAAGCCGACTTTTTACGGACACTTATACGATATATATGAACGCGAGCTGGCGGAGGGTAAGATCGCATTATGAATATAGGCGTAGACATAAAAGCGTTTAAGGGCGCGTCAACCAAAACAAGCAGAACCGGAATCAGCAGATACATAACGTGTATTCTCGACGAATTGCAGGAGATCGACACGGAAAACGATTACTATCTAATGGAATGCAAAGCGTCCGACTACGCGCCGGTCAATCCGCGGTGGAAGAAATTTTCATATAACGGCAAGATGTTGGGAACGCTGTGGTTGCAAACGGTCGTTCCGAAATTGATAAAGAAGCACGATATAGACGTATTTTGGGCTCCGGAGCAGATAGGCCCGGTTTTCGGGTTGCCGCGCGGCGTAAAGGTCGTTACCACTATCCACGATTTCACCTTTCTGCGCTACCCGCAAACGTGCAGGGCCTCCGTCCTTCTGATCCAGAAATTACTGACCGCCCCGACAATAAAAAAATCCGCGGCGCTTGTTCCGGTTTCCGATTATGTAAAAAAGGAGTTGCTTGATCTTTATCCATACGTGTCAAAAACACGAAAGATCATTCGGACTATAGGTTTAGGCAGCGATATTAAAAGCCTTGATGTAAAAAGCTATCCGGTCAAGCGGGAAGGTTTTTTATTCTTTTCGGGCAACATGGAACCCCGCAAAAATCTCTATAGACTCATCAAAGCGCTTGAAATCGTAAACGCGTCGGGCGTTGAGATCGACCTACAAATATGCGGCCCAAGCGGATGGAAAAACACCGACTTGCGCGAACTGATGGAATCAAGCCCAATCAAACATCGCGTAAAACATCTCGGCTATCTCTCCGAAGCGGATTTGTCGAACCGGTATCTTACCTGCGCCGCCGTCGTCTTCCCGTCGATCTACGAGGGTTTCGGTCTACCGGTACTTGAAGCTCTTAACCTCAACACGCCGGTTCTAACATCAAAGGGAACAGTGATGGAGGAGATCGCGGGGCAAAACGCGCTATATTTTGACCCGTACGACGAACATTCCATCGCCGAAACGATAACCGATTTTTTGAAGACGGGTGGACCGGTCATCAATCACGAGTCTTTGAATAAGTATACGTGGAGAAAATCGGCGGAGGAATTGCTCGCGGTTTTCAGGGAAGTCGTCAATCCGCGTTAATAATATCGATTTTTTTCAACTTCTCAAACCGATAGAACTCCGCCCTTTTCGCTTTGAACAGCGCGACGTTTTCTTTTCTGGTTTGACGATAGCGGCATATCCCGCGTAGTGCGTCAAACCTTGCTTTCAGGTATAACAACGGGTTCTTGGCCCTTACGACAAACACTCTGATCACTCGTAACTCCATAATCAACATATACGGTAATCGTTTAAAAATATCCCACGCCGGAATATTTTTGTAAAGGAACCAAAGGCGGTTCCGCTCGCGGAAATAGTATTGGCGTCCTCTATTTTTCTTGAACGTAAATCCGTCCTTATGGTACACCACGGCGTTTGGGGCGTAGGCGCAGCGCCAAGAACGCAGAAAGGCCCGTAGGCAAAAGTCCGTCTCCTCCATGTAACCGAAGAAATCCGCGTCGTATCCGCCCAAATCTTTGAAGACTTTTGTTCTGATAACGGCCGAACCGCCGTTCGCGCTTAAAACATAGCCTTGCTTTGAGAACAGTTCTCCGTCGCAAAACTCGCGCCCGTAGCCGAACGGCAAGAGCGTCAGTTCTTTGGATACGCAGTGATAGATTCCGTCGACCTTCGTTCGGTCGTAATAATTCATCTGACGGCAACTCACAATTCCAATCGACGTATCTTTAAGCAACGCCAGCGGCTGGTCAAGCCACGACGGTTCCACTACCATATCATTGTTCAGGGTGGCGATGAACTCACCCGTAGCGTTTTCAACACCTACGTTTACTCCGGCCGCGAAGCCGATATTGGTTTTTAGCCTGACTATTTTTAACCTGTTATCGTAACCGTCGCAAATTTTATTTGCGATATTTACGGATTCATCGGTAGACCCATTGTCAACAATGACTATTTCAATATCCTTATGATTAATCCCCAACACGCTCCTTAGGCACTCCGGCAAGACTTCAGCGCCGTTCCAATTTACAATTACTATTGATACAAGAGGCATTGTGACTATGTCCTTGGGTTTGTATATTAATATAAACGACGGCTATCCGTTGCCGCTATCGTAAAATAATATTTTTATATGGAATTAGCAAAACTTTTTATTTTGACGCGAAACCCATTTGTATCGAATGCGGGTGTATCCACAAAATTTACTTTACCGTCTGACCCGTACGTTGACGGTCTTTACGGGCAATATCTTTGACCGCGCTAAAAAAACCGGATGCGAATTTATGATAATCTCCTGAAAACAGACGTTTGATGATTCTTGGTATGCGCATCAGTCCGCTAAGCGAAATATTTTTACGAAATAAGTAAAATTCAATTATATTCGCAAATACTTTATGTTGTTCCTCCGTTAGATGAAATTTGCGGTCAAGTTCATTGAGTACGTTTTGTATTGAGCTTACGCTCTTATCATAATCAAAAATATCATTCGCTCGTTGAAAAAGACTTTTTGCCGTTGGTGTTCCCAGTTGCTGGCTTGAATGTTTACGATAATTTACGGTAACCGCGTCGTTAAAGAAAAGCTTCCCGTTTAATACGGCTACCATCGCCATCCAATAATCATGTATGATCTTAGCCGGAAACGGCCTTGCTTCCTCGAAGAGCGACTTTGTTACCGCCGCGGTAGCCCCTGTCACAACATTACCCCTAACAAACGTCTCAAATCCTTTCCCGACTCTAACCTTTTTCTGTCTGTTTTTATCAAAACCGAAACCGGCCCACAATTTACCTAATCTGCGATTTGTTTCATCCACGACGACCGCGTCGGTAAAAGCCATACCGCAGTTCGGATTTTCTAAAAATATGTCTTCCAGTATCTTCACCTTATCCGGTAACCAAACGTCGTCCTGATCGCACAAAATTATAATATTACCGGTACAGACGGACATCGCTTTTTCAAAATTTTTGGTACTGCCCAAATTCTCCTCATTAATCACAACCCTAACCGAAAACGGCGCGCCTGCCGCGAACTCTTTAAGGATATCTACCGTATCGTCAACCGACCCGTCATCGCAGACGACAAGCTCGTCGACCGGACGCGACTGCGCGAGGATGCTGTCCAACTGTTCTTTCAGGAACTTTTGGCCGTTATAGGTCGTCATGGCGACGGATATCTTATTTACCTCGCTCAACACGGCGGACTCCCCCTCTCACCGGATAATATTCCCGCAATCCGGAACGAAATATCCCTGAAATTCACAAATTCGGTATCCTCTATTTTAACGCTCTTGTCCCCCCCGTAAACAACGTACCCCCCCGTGGCGCCGTCCGATAGTTTCCGAAAAAGTTTTATGTTCTTGGCGAAAGACGTGTCAAACGTCGCCCCGGATTTGATCTCTATCGGGATCAGCTCCCGCCCTTTGCTCAGAATCAGATCCACCTCCAAACCGTTTTGGCTGCGAAAATAATAAACCCCGGAGTTCTTTCCTCGGTTGTACATCGTTTTGAGCGCGTCGGCGACGATCATATTTTCAAATAAGCCGCCCACGAGAGGATCCCTGAATACCTGATTCGGGCTCTCTATTTCGAGCAAAGAGGCGGCTAAACCCACATCGGTAAAATAGAGTTTTGGGGTTTTTATTACCCGCTTCCCGAAATTGGCAAAATAGCACGGAAGCCTGAAAACGATGAAACTCGCCTCCAATATGGAAATCCATGAGTTTAGCGTCGGTTGCGACACGCCTACGTCGCAGGCTAAAGAATTGAGATTCATAAGTTGCCCTATCCGCCCCGCCAACAACTTGATAAAGCGCTCAAACGAACTTTGGTTGGCCACGTTTATAAGCTGTCTGACATCGCGCTCCACGTAGGTCGCGTAATAATTTTGATACAAATATTTCGGGGTAACGGACTCGCTGTAAATACGCGGCATAAACCCTCTATATATATATTCGTCTCTTTCAAGCGTAATGCCGGCGCCGCTTAGCTCGGCGATTGTCAGCGGCAAAAGAGTGATCAGCGCCGTACGCCCGGCGAGCGACTGGGCGATATTCGCCTTTATCTGCGGTTGATGGGATCCGGTAAGGATAAATTGCCCTTTGGTGTCTGCCTCATCCGTCATCACCTGTATGTAACTTAACAATTCGGGTACACGCTGAACCTCGTCTATTATCAAGCTACCCGAATGATTTTTAAAGAAATCACGCGGATATTTTCGAGCGAACTCCCTTGTATCAGGTTCTTCGAGATTTACATACTCGTGATTCGGAAAAAGCGCCTTTGCCAGGGTGGTTTTCCCCGACTGGCGCGGCCCGATAACGGTGACCGCCGGATACTCTTCGGCCATATTGAGGATATGGTCGGTTATCTCTCTACGTATCATAATTACACCGCCGCCTCTTTTCATCCGATCTTCTTGTATTGATTCCTCCACAAAAAAATACGGTATTTTAAAGTCGAACTTTGAAATACCATAAAATATAGGTTGTCGCCACTCATAAAGTCAATAGTTTTAACAAAAAATTTAACAAGACAGACATACGAGCGTAAAAAACAGGTATTTTTACCCTCGTTTCGTGAACGAAGGTAAATTTACCCTCGTTTTTTAGACGAGAGTAAAAACATAGCGTTTCTACCCTTGTTTCGTAAACGCGGGTAAATCTTACTCTCGTTCTTCGAACGAACGTAAAATATATATACTTTTACACTCATCCATAATCTATATTTACAACATGACCGAATTTAACCGCAAAACACCGTACAACGACCTGCCGCCGTTGCCGCCGAAGGCCGATATTGAGACGAAAAGCATACTCCGTAAAACCGTTTCGGCGGGCAGGGCCCTAGCGAAGTTTAACGGCACTCTGATGAATCTGCCTAATCCCAATTTGTTCTTAGACACCATCTACCTACAGGAAGCGAAGACGAGTTCGGAGGTAGAGAACATCATCACCACCAACGACGAACTCTACAAATCGCTGGTAGCGGACAAAAATGTGGAAAACACGGCGACAAAAGAGGTTTTGAACTACAAAGAGGCGCTTTGGCAAGGTATAGAAGAGCTAAAGACCAAACCGTTCATTTCGACCAATCTTTGCGTCAAAATCGTTCAGCGCATAAAGCAAAGCAACGCTTCCATTAGGGTTACGCCCGGAACGACTTTGAGTAACGCCCGCGGCGAAGTGATTTACACGCCGCCTATCGGAGAGAGCGTTATACGTGAAAAACTGGCGAATTTGGAAAGATTCATAAACGACGATAGCGACGGCATTGACCCCTTGATTAAAATGGCGCTGATGCACTATCAGTTTGAGGCCATACACCCCTTTACCGACGGTAACGGAAGAACCGGCAGAATCTTACTGCTACTCTATCTCAAATTATCGGGACTGTTGGATAATCCGGCCATTTATCTAAGCGACTACATTATCAAGAATAAAACGCGGTATTACCGTAGTCTGCAGGGCGTAACCGAACGGAACGAGTGGGAGGACTACATTTTATATATGTTGGATATGATTGAGGAAACTTCCGCGAAAGGTTTGGGGCGGTTGAGTGAAATCACAACGGTAATGGCCGAAACGGCGGATGAGATCAAAAAGAAACTTCCAAAGATTTACTCAAAAGATTTGTTGGACGCTTTATTTCGCCTGCCCTACACCAAACGCCGGCATCTGATCGACGCCGGTATCGGAACCCCCAAAACCGTTGGAAATTATCTGATGGCGCTGGAAGAAAACGGGTTTTTGACGTCGGAAAGGGTCGGTAAAGAAAAACTATACCTTAATCGGCGGTTGTTACGGATTTTGGAGGATATGTGACCCCGCAACCGCAACAGAGTTACTCAGTCGCGTCGCGCTCGGCGAGGGGTGGGGCGTTGCTTCTTACCCGCCAAGTGTTGTGTCAGGGGATGAACTTCTGTGGGCTTATCTTTTTGGGAAGGTACCTGTCCATTGCCGATTATGGCTTTTACGGTATTCTTTTTTTTCTATCCTCTTTCATATCCAACTTCGGAGACATCGGCTTCTCCGCCAGCCTGTTGCGCCAAAAAGAGGAACCGACACAGGAGGATTTCGCGAGTGTTTTTTCCGCGCAATTTACGTTGTCGGCGGCCGCGGCGGCGTTATTCGCCGCCGTTTCGCCGTTGCTTTGCCGAGCCTACAAACTCCCGTTGTCCTATTCGCTGTATTTCATACTCATATCGGTCTCGCTTTTAATCACCGCGTTTCGGTCGGTGCCCACAACAAAACTCGAAAGACATCTTGATTTCAAGTGGCTGTCGATTATAGAAATAATCCATACCGCCGTCTACAACGTTATGGCCTCGGCAATGGCCTTTTACGGATACGGGCCGCTAAGCTTTACCTTGGCGCTACTATGCCGCGTATTAATAGGCTGTATACTCGTAAACATAGCCAACCCCGTACCGCTACGGTTCAATTTCAACTTAGCGCTGATAAAAAAACACTTGGTCTTCGGTTTGCCGTACCAAATAGGGATTTTTGTAAACGCTCTCAAGGACTCCATTTCGCCGGTCGTCATCGGGCTGATCCTGAGCGCCGTTCACACCGGCAAGGTTAATATGGCGTCCACTATCGCCACTTTTCCGTTTTTGTTATTGGCGATACTGAACAGACTCTTTTTTCCCGCGTTTTCACGCACGGTCGGCGACAGACAAACGCTCGAGCGGCTGTTTTCGTTGTTTTTACGCGTCAACAACGCGCTGACCGCGCCGCTTGCCATATTCGTACTCCTCATGGCAAAACCCTTTACACTATATGTCTTCGGCGAAAAGTGGACGGAACCGGAGACGATGGAGTTATGCTACCTATTATGGGCGGCGAACCTCTTCTTGCCGACGCTGGTGGTGTGTACAAACCTCTTGAACGCGCTTGGCAAGCCCAAAACCGTACTCAGATTCAATCTGCTTTGGATGGCGCTGACGCTCGGCTTAGGCACCCCCCTCATCTTCGTTTACGGGGCCAAGGGGTTTGCCTACGCAAACATTGTCGTAAACGTCGCCACGGTTGCGGTCGCTTGGAAAATGCGCGAGTATATCAGTTGCGATATACTGAAAAACGCGCTTTTGGGATGGTTGCCGGCGGTTTTACTCGCTTGGATTCCGCTACTGTACAAACGCTTCTTTGAGATTGGAATGCTACACTTATTTTTATGCGCGATTTTTTATTTTGTTCTTTCTAACGCCATAATGTATATTATTTCTAAGAAAGATATTAATGCGTTCATAACCAAACCTATTGATACCGTAGTGATTTGATTTTTTGATACGTTCAATCGGACGTATCTTATGCGGATATTCTTAAACTGTAAATAACGGGGACTCATCATGAAAACAATTTTGTTTTTGTCGCCTACCGGAACATTCGATAACGGCGCCGAAATTTCAATTTTTAATCTTCAAAAACATTTGGTTACTCTCGGTTACAATGTAGTTAACGTATGTCCGGTAAGCAACGATCAAAAATATTTTTCCAAACACAAGCATAGCGGAATAAAAGTCTATCCGATAGACGTCTTTAACTGGTGGTGGGAGGACGCTCCGGGGGCTTCGGTCGGAAATGAACGCGTGTCCGCTTATTATTATAGGGATAACATCTCGCAAATTCGAAAAATCATTCGCTCCGTCAACGCCTATATTGTAGTCACAAACAGCGTTAACATGTTTCAGGGCGCGGTCGCGGCCGCTTGTGAGGGCATTCGCCATTTTTGGTTGATTCATGAATTTCCTATAGATTTGTTTTCCTATTATAGATCCAAGATTGATTTTATAGAAGACTTTTCCGACGAACTGTTTAGTGTCGCCGGAGCCTTGAACAAAGAGTTATCTCTACTGTTTCATAACATAAAAGTTAGGGAATTTATTCCTTTTACTGAAGTTAACGCGGTCGAACATACACGAGCATCAGTTTCAAGAATCGTATCCGTCGGACGCATTACAGACAGAAAAAATCAGATAGAACTCATAACCGCTTACCATAAATTGAACCGACCGGAAATCGAACTTGTGTTTATCGGCGACTTTGATAAAGACCACAAGGAAATTTGCGATGCTTATATTAATAAAAATAAGTTGAAGAACGTGACGTTTATCAGTTCTCTTGAAAAACCGTGGGATATTGTAACGGATAAAGATTTGTTCGTCAGTACGTCAAAAATGGAAGCGTTTCCCTTAGTTTATGTCGAAGCTTTACTAAACGGCATACCGGCAATCGTCTCCGACAATCCCGGACATATTTCCGTTCATCATTTTTTTGAAACCGGACAACTGTACAGGCTTGGAAATATTGATGAACTGATTCGTCTTATGGCGAACGGTTTGGATAATTTTGACGACTTGAAAAAAGAAAGTTTATCCAACACGGCCAAAGTCCGAGAAAAATATTCCATTAACGCGGCCTATCAAGAAATCATTTCAGCAATCGAAGACGATAAACCGGCTCGCGCAAAATCCATCAGGCATTTGGCTAATTTGGTGACTTTAAACGAAAATTACGGAAGTTTTAGCGGTCTAAAAAGAAGCATTAAGAACATATTTAAGCGTCTCTTCAACACCAAGGCGACAAAATGAACTTGACTGTTTGTTTAGTGGCATACAGCACAAAATTCGACAAAACATCGGCCTTTCAATCCCTATTGAGAATAAGCGACGATGTAAAAAAAAGATTAAACGTTATAGTTTTTGATAACGGTTCAACGAATTATTCTTTTGTTGAAATTAACGACCGCTTTGCCTCATTACGCTACGAATTCAACCTAAAACCGGAACGAGGCACGCGCGTTGCTTATCAATACGCGTTGGAAACCGCCCAAGACGCCTGGCTTATGTTGTTGGACGACGACACGGAAATTACGGAAGCGTACCTGCAAACGCTTTTAGAGTCGCTTGATTCGGCGGAAGCCGCCCAGGAAATTGTAGCGTATTGCCCTACCGTATTTGACGGCGACACCCAAATATCCCCAACGGACGGCGACACAATCAACATGCTCGATTTTCCCAAAAGCGCCGGTACATATTCTGAAAACATCTCGGGAATCTCAAGTTGCTTGGTTGTAAGTACGCGTTTTTTGAAAGAAATAAACGGTTTTTCCGCGGAGTTTCCATTGGATTATTTGGATCACTGGCTTTTCTATCGGATAATCGCGGCCAATAAGAAAGTAAGAGTCTTAGACGCGCGTATTAACCATCATTTATCAATACAAAATTTATCGACGGTTTCCGACGCGCGTTTTTACTCTGTTTTTTCCAGTGAACACCATTTTTACAAAAAATATAAACCGTTCTTACTGAAACAAATCAGGCGAAGATACGTTAAAATGACAATAAAGGGTTTTTTCAATAAGAAGCTCGGTATCAGATGGTTTATTCTGTTGAAAATTTTGTTTTTTACAAAAAAACAAGGGCGGTGTCAAACTTTTTCGGTTTTGCCGTTTGAC
>LIUJ01000216.1:0-1655 GCA_001462255.1 Fibrobacteria bacterium GUT77
AAGTACAAAGAACTTCTCGGCGGTTTGTTTGACAGCGCGTTCTACAGCGGGCTACTGACTGTAGGGGAGGCGTCGCTTAATTGCGGCGTGGGGTGGCTGTACGTATACACTGACGCCGGCACGCTCGCGTTTAAGCGCTTCCGCCCGTGGGAGATATTGCCGCTGTGGGAGGACGACGCGCAAACGTCGCTGAAGCGCGTTATACGGGTATACGAACAACCGAGCTGGGAGGGCGACGATTTGACGGTAGTGGAAAAGGTGGAAATCTATTCGGCGGAGGGCGTGCAGTTTTACGAGCTGGTAAACGGCGTGCTTATTCCCTCGGCGGAGCAGGGGCCGCTCCCCTATAGCCGAACGGAGAACGGGGAGGCGCTGAACTGGGGGGAGATTCCGATCATACCGTTCAAATACAATAGCGCGATGGCGCCGCTTATCACCAAAGTCAAAACGTTGCAAGACGCGCTGAACGCCACGCTGTCGGATTTTCAGAACAATATGCAGGAGGATTCCCGGAATACGATTCTTATACTCAAAAACTACGACGGGGAGAATCTGTCGGAGTTCCGGCGCAATTTGGCGGTTTATGGCGCCATAAAAGTTAATACGTCCGAGGGCGCCGCCGGCGACGTTACTGCCCTTACGGTAGAGGTCAACCCGGAGAACTACCGCGTACTTCTTACCCTGCTGAAAAAAGCCATTATCGAGAACGCTATGGGTTACGACGCCAAGGACGACAAGATGAGCGGTACGCCGAATCAGATGAACATTTTGAGTATGTACAACGATATCGATTTGGACGCCAACAAAATGGAAATGGAATACCAAACGTCGCTGAAAGGGCTCCTCTGTCTGATAAACACGTATCTGAGCCTTATGGGCTATGGAGATTTTTCGGATGAGGAGGTGGAGATAGTGTTCAACCGCGATATGATGATGAACGTGAGCGAGGTGGTGCAGAACATCAAGAATTCGGAGGGTCTGCTGTCGGAGGAAACGCTTGTCGGTCAACATCCGTGGGTTACGGACGTGCGGACGGAGCTCGAGCGGAAGGCGGAGGAAAGGGAGACGTCGGTCGGCCAGCGTGACGCCTACGAGGGCGATGAGGAAGCCGGAGAAGCGGAATGATATCGCGTACGTACTGGAAGAGCAGGTTTGACCGCCTCGAAGCGGCGCGATCCGCCGCCGCGGGCAAGTTTGACGCCTCGGTGGGGCGGATGTTTGCCCGCGCCCAAAAGGAGATAGGCGAAAAGCTCTACTCGTGGTACGGCCGCTTCGCCGAAAATAACGAAATAGGCCTTGCCGACGCGAACAAGTGGCTTACCGGAAAGGACTTGCAGGAATTCAAGTGGGATGTAGCCGAATACATCAAATACGGCAAGGAGAACGCGCTTAATCAAAAATGGATGAAGCAGTTGGAAAACGCCTCGGCCAAAATTCACATTTCGCGCCTTGAGGCGTTGAATACCCAAGTTCAAAACACCGTCCAAAAGTTGTACGGCAAATTCTCCGCCGACGCGGCGGATAAGTTCGCCGGGATGTACACTGACGGCTACGAAAAGGCGATGTACGAGATTCAGAAGGGCGTGCAGGTAGCGTGGAACGTGCCGGCACCGGACGTCCACCGCCTCGAGAAGGTTCTGTCTAAGCCGTGGAAG
>LIUJ01000216.1:2037-3171 GCA_001462255.1 Fibrobacteria bacterium GUT77
GTACTTCGGAAACTTGGGGCTGAAGGACGGCTTCGGCGAGCTCGGCGTGGAGGAGTTCCAAGTGCTCGAAACGTTCGACAGCGCGACGTGCACGCTTTGCGGCAAGTTCGACGGCGAGCACTTCCCGATGTCGAAGTTCGAGGTAGGGGTGAACGCGCCGCCGTTTCACCCGAATTGCAGGGGGTGCATAAGCCCGTGGTTCGAGGATGAAACCGGGGAGAGGTTTGCGCGGGACGCGGAGGATAAGGCGGTAAAGGTGGCGGGGGATATGACGTTTGAGCAGTGGCGGGAGAAGTTTTTGAAGAAAGACTTGCAAAACGGAGAGGAAAGTGGTATATTGACTATAATGGGTAGCCAAATAGAAAACAGATACACGGGCGTAGGGGTGCCGAGCGACATTTACAAGTACGGTAAGCCGCTTAATAATCGCCAACAAGCACTTTTGGATAAGTTGCCGGAATATGACAGTCGGGCGGTGGTTGGCAAAGACGACGTTTCGATGACGGACTTGGCGGCGTTGACGGCAAAGACGGGGGACGAGTTCGCGATGTTTACGCGTGGATCGGAGCGGCTTGTGGTAAGGGGTGACGAAAGGCACGTAGGTATAGATTTTAAGAGTGCGGCGGAATTCAGCACTCAAGGATATAAGTGGAGCGGACACACCCATCCCGGAGATAGTATGATAGTATTGTTGTCGTCGGAAGGTGATAGGGAGGTGTTGAAAGCGTTTAATCAGGATACAAGTGTTATATATAATTCTGTAGGGTTGCGTCAAACATTTACCAAAGACGGTTAGGAGGGTTAGTATGGTAACCGGCAAAATTTTTAAAGAGCATAAAGGCGAAATAAGAGGATATTGCCTTGAAAACAACCTAAGTTTTGACCGGTTGTGCAAGTCGCCGTGTGGCTTTAATGACGAGGTGTTGTTTATACAGCGAAACGAGCGTGATCCGGAAAGAGCGAAACTGGGATTGATGGACGATATCCCTACTCCGGTGGTGTTGGAAATTTACCTTGAAAACGGCAAACTTCGTTTTGTGCAGACAGCCGTTACGCGTAAATATTTGGGTGTGTCGGAAGAGTCTAAGTTTACGGCTATGCCGAAAGTAGCAGTAGCGTAAAAATAAGTTCAAC
>LIUJ01000216.1:3315-6905 GCA_001462255.1 Fibrobacteria bacterium GUT77
TTATAATTCGTATCTTGATGCGGAAACCACGCAGGGGATTTTGGTGGGGGCGGAGGGTTCTTGCTTTATTGTGTTGGAAGGGGATAGGGTATTTTACGTAGATAGACGCAACGATAGCCCTGTCGCGGAGAAAGTAATGACGTTGAAAGCATACATTGTTGTTGCGAATTTAGAAATCTTAAAAGAGGGCATAGACTTTGTGCGCAACGCGTATGATACGGTATATTGCACGTTAGAAAAGAAAACGCGGGCGTTAAATAATTTTCTAAACGCTTGTTGACTTTCCCCACAAAATATATTAAATTTACAATAACGTTGCCCCTCCGCGCCTCCTAACAGTGCGCAATACCGTTGAGGGGACAGAACATTACCGGGCGCTTTGCCGAGTAGCTACCGGCGGGGTGCGTAGAATAATAGGGCATACTGGTGTCGTTGCGCCGGTATGCCCTTTTTTATTTGGAGTTTTCGCTATGGCTTTGGGATTCGGGCATTTCCGCGCCGTCGATAAGGTGCTGCCGGGGGTTTACGTCAATCTCCTCGGCGGGGCGGCGGGGTTGCGCCCTCCGTTGGTAGACCCCGACGACCCCGGGACAGGGCCGGAGGGCGTGGACGGGACGGCCATAGCGACGGAGAGGGATTATTGGATAACTACGGAAAATCTTGTCTTTTTAATCATGGAGATCGCGCACTGATAGGCGCGGGGAGGGGCGATTATGGCAGCCGCAATAAAGATAAGCGTTTTGGCGCCGACCACTTACGGCGCGATGCAGACCGACGGGCAAATACCGGTCAGCAAGCCGGACGTAGAGACATACCGCTTGCCGGTGGCGCAGTTGGCCTCGGCAGCGCAGGGGGCGAGGGCGGACAGCGCCTACCAGAAGCCGACGTCCGGCATACCAAAAACGGACTTAGACTCTACCGTCCAAGCGTCGCTTAGCAAGGCGGACAGCGCGATACAGAGCACGGAGGCCTTAGCCACAGTCGCCGCGTTGGAAGCGGAGGCGGCGGCGAGGCAGACTGCCGACGGGGCGCTGTCGGACGCGATAGAGGCGGAGGCTTCCGCGAGGGAGGCGGCCATAGCAAACGCCGCCGTTACCTCTCTTTCCTACGCCGCAGACATCCACGCGGTAAAGGCCGTAAAGGGCGACGGGACGACGCTTCCGGCGGTGTTGCCTATCGCGAGCGAGGACGACGACGGGCTGATGCCCAAGCAAGCGTATGAGAAATTGCAGGAAATAGCCGACGACGTGACACGGCTGAACGGCGGAACCAAAGTAATCCGAATCGGCTTCTCCGATATCTTCGGAACGGACAGCCCGACGACGCAGGACATATTGGACTACCTCGGCACGTTGACGCCGCCGCCTACGCCGGAGAGCGTGCGGATCACCGACATCGACACGAAGAACGTATGGGTTTACAAAACCGATACGAACGAGTTCATCAACGCCGGGGCCGACACGGTGAGCGTGTTCACCAACGATGCGGCGGGCGTGGTAAAGGGGTCGAGCGTGGCCGGCCAAGTCTTTGCGGAAATGGACGGCACGGGCTCGGTGGTCGGGTGGGACGCGTTGAATTCCAAAGTGGACACGATAGACGCGGATTTGGGCGTGGAGAGCGCGGCACGGCAGAGCGCGGACAGCGGCCTCGCGTCGGACATTGATGCGGAGGCGACAACGAGAGCGAACGCGGATACCGCGTTGTCGGGGCGTATAGACGCGGAGGCTACTACTCGCGGCAACGCGGATACGGCGCTGTCGGGGCGCATAGACGCGGAGGCTACTACTCGGGGCAACGCGGATACGACGCTGTCGGGGCGCATAGATACGGAAACGGCGGCGCGGATCGCGGGGGACGAGGAGAGCGTACAGCACGCCGACAGTTTGCAGTTTACTACGAATACGCCGGATTACGCTAATCAGGACGCGACTAATCGTATATCAACAAGCGGCGGCACGTGGACTGTTGATAGGGACGGATTTGTTAAGCTATATTACAATTATAGCGGCGCGGTAAATACGACTTATACGGCGAATGCGGAGATAAACCGCGTAGGCGGTCGGAATAAAACCGTGCGATGCGTAAATTTTTGGCCGAGCCAAAGCATAGACGAGTACATGGATCTGCGTAAACACATAGATGAGAGAATGGCGACGATGACGGTTGCGGGTTCCGCCGTATCCAAAGACATCGCCGACGACGGCGGCGAGACGGGCGCTAACGACATCGAAAGGGAGCAAATAAAAAAGAGCCTGACGATAATACAGAATAATATAGCAGACATAGAACAAGAAACTCTCGGTTTAAACCACCTATCGTTGGAGGTTTTTAGACAAGATTTAACCGGAGAATCCATAGAGCGGTACAAGAGCCTGCCCCACGGCATTTTCAGCGGCTTTAAGGCGGAGCGGCAGGGTCTGATAGCGCTGTTGCGGCACAGAAAAAACAACGAAAAAAAGATTGCCTTCATAAACGAGCAAGGCGAGGAGATACTGTCGAGTCGGCAAGAGATACTGCAATTTCTGCACGCCAACAAGGACAAACCGCGCTACGTTCCCGCGCCCATAGAAGATTGCGACGACGCCGAAACGGATAAACTTTCCCTGACGCTTAGAACTTGGCTTGAAACAAGAATCGGCGATGAAATCAAAGCGGTAATGGACGGCCTGTTCGCCGGCGGTCAGGCCGCGCTCGACCTCTCGGCAAAGCAAAAAGCGCACTTGGAAGAAACTCTCGCGCCGGACAATTGGGATCTGATTTGCTGGGAGGTCGTAGGCGGGGATTGACATTCCAACCGCCCTACCACACCTTACTATAATCACCAATCACCGCAAAAAGGGACGGAGGCTTGCGCCCCGGCTGGAGCAACCGCCGATTCAGCGATAAAAACGGGCATCACAGCGTTCATATACCCTCAATTTTGCGATAAAGAAAGGCGGATTTTGCGGGGGGCGGGGGCTTTTTTGGGACACAGCTACGATTTTAGACCCTCCTAATACCTCCAAATATTATATTAATTAGGCAGGGCGGTTTGATTAGTACCATATAACATTTTTTAATGGGAGGATTTTATGCGTTTCTTTAATCGGCAAGGGCGAGTGCTGTTAGTGGTTGGGATTGGGGCACTTTTGATGCTTGGGTGTGGAGGGAATAGCGGGGCGAATACGCAGTCGGATACGTATTACAGCCTTGCCACATACACAAACCCCGTGATCGGCGGAAGCGTGTCGCGTAGCCCGAATCACGCGTCTTATATGGCGGGAACAAGCGTGACTTTAACGGCATCTGCGAATAGCGGGTATACTTTCATCGGGTGGTCTGGGGCGACGTCGTCGAAAGAGCCGCAAATAACCATAACCATGAATAAAGATTCGGAATTGACGGCGAATTTCAATACGTCATCTTCGGGCGGTGGAGGTTCGTATGAATCAAAGACGATAGGCGGCAAGACGTGGATGAGTAAGAATTTGAATATAGAGACGGCGGACTCGTGGTGTTATAATAATAGCGCGGATAGTTGCAAGAAGTATGGTAGGCTTTATACGTGGAACGCGGCAAAGTCGGCGTGTCCTACGGGATGGCACTTGCCG